>JAHFSL010000558.1 GCA_023265785.1 Candidatus Coatesiibacteriota bacterium
TCGCCCTGGTGGCGGTCTGAACGGTTCTGGGCCTGCTCTTTCGCGACAACCGGGCGACCGCGATCAGCGTGGCGGCGGTTGGGGCGGTGGGCGTCGCCGTCCTCTGGCTTTTGGCGCGCCGGATGGTAGTCAGGGTCGACCGGCCACTGGAAGCGGTCCTGGCGCCGGTCGGGGCGGTGGGCGTCGTCGTCCTCCTCACCCCGGTGTTCCTGCTCGGCCCGAACCCGCTCGCGTCACTTGGGTCGGTGCCCTCCGTTGCGGCACGGGGCCTTAAGGCCGGGCATGCCAGGCCAGAGGTGCGGCCGACCCGCTGGTGGCCGGAGATGCACCAGCCCGTCACGCCCGGGGAGCGATTCGCGGAGTCCACCGCCCATGCGGGATGGCAACGGCATAAACTTTGGATCGTCGCGTGCTGGATGCTCCGGGAGGCTCCCGTGGCCGGACCCGGGTACCACGCCTATTTCGCGACCATTCAGGGGGACCGGACCCTCGCGCGCCGGGTGGATCTGGACCCGCGCCGGGGCGACATTGATGCGGGCGTGGACAATCCCCACAACCTGTACCTCACCGCCGCCGTGGCGGGCGGGCTGGTGGCGGTGGGCCTCCTCGTGCACGGCCTGATCGTGCTGGTCCGGCTGGGGCTGGCCGCCGCACTGGCGCGCGGCCTGCCGGCGCCCGCGCGCGCACTCGGGCTGGCCATGGCCTGGTACTGGTGTGCCTTCGCCGGGATGGGGCTGGTGGGCCAGAACATCTTCACGATCAACGACGGGCTGACCTTCTTCGTCTGGGTCGCGCTGACCGTGTCCCTGCGCCCCGTCGTCCGCGCCGCCCGATGACCCGCCCCCCGGCCGTGGCGGCCGTGGTGGTCCACTACGGCGATCCCGCCGTCACCGCCGCATGCCTGGCCGCGCTTGACCGGGTCCGGTATCCCCGGCTTTCCGCGGTGATTGTGGACAACGGCGGCCGTCCGGCGGCCCTGCAGGCGGTCCTGGAGCGCCGGCGGAGGCGCATGACGATCCTGCGCCGGCACGGCAACACCGGGTTCGCGGCGGGGGCCAATGCCGGGATGCGCGCGGCGCTCAAGGCGGGAGCCCGGATGGTCTGGCTCCTCAATAACGACGCCGTCCCCGCGCCGGGCGCGCTGGCCCCGCTGGTGGCGCTGGCGGGTTCCGACCCGCGTGTGGGGATCGTCGGCTCGCTGGTGCTCGACGACCGCCGGCCCCCCCGCATCTGGCATGCGGGCGGCACGGTGAACCTGGCGAACGGCCTCACGGTCTCACGCGGGGCGGGGGAGCGTGACCGGGGCCGATTCGCGCGGGCGGAGGACATCCCGTGGGTCACCGGGTGCAGTCTCCTCGCCACGGCGCCGCTGGTCCGGGCCACGGGCGGCATTGACGAGCGGTTCGTCATGTACTACGAGGAGACCGACTGGTGCCTGCGCGCCCGGGCGCGCGGCTGGCGGGTCCTGTTCTGCCCCGCCTCGCGGGTGGTGCACCGGGTCGCGGCGCGTGCCGCCCGCCGCGACCAGGGCTGGCTCTACTGGGAGACGCGCAACCGGCTTCTCCTGGTGCAGCGCCATGCGCCCGGCCGGGTCCTGCCCGCGCTGGCGGGCATGCTACGCTGGCCGATCGGGTCGGCGCTCCTGCGCGGCCGCCCGCGCGCCGCGCTCGCAGCCGTCCGGGGGATCGTTTCGTTCAGCCGGCTGGCGCTTGGGCGTACCCGATGAGCGCGCACGGGCGGCCGGTCACCACCGCCACGGCCGAGAGCGCCTGCCAGGCCAACCGTCGGACCACCGGCTTACGGTAGTGCCGGCGGAAGTTCTCGGTTCCGCCGACCGATATATTCCCGAATCCGGCGGCCGTGAGCGTGGCCGCCAGGCTCCGCGTCCGGAACTCCGAGAGGTGCTGGAGAAAGTGGCGCGGCTCCTGCCGGCGCAGGCGGGTCAGCCACCCGGGCACGACAAGATTGGTGAACCCGGCGAAGTTGGGGACGCGGACCACCAGCCAGCCGCCGGGCTTGAGGACCCGCCGCGCGGTCCGCGCGAACCCGGCCGGGTCGCGGACGTGCTCGAGGACGTCCAGCATCGTGACGGCGTCCCAGGCTCCCGCGGGTTCCGTCTCCAGCGTCGCCACCCGCGCCGTCAGACCCAGCCGATCCTGCACGTACCCGACGACCTCGGCGGAGGGGTCCAGCCCCTCGGGCGCGAACCCGGCGTGGCGGGCGCATTCCAGGAAGAGCCCCCAGCCGCACCCCACGTCCAGGACCCGCGCCGGGGGAGCCAGCCGCTTCCGTAGGCCGTTCAAGACGACCGCGTACTCGCCCACCTTCCAGGCCGGCCG
>JAHFSL010000559.1 GCA_023265785.1 Candidatus Coatesiibacteriota bacterium
GATTTCCACCGTGACCCAGTTGGCGAATTCGCGCTCGCGCTGGGCGGGGTCCAGCAGGTCGTCGCCAATGCCCAACTGCCAGCGCAGGTCGCTCCGGGCGGGGTCGGCGTGCAACGCCTCCAGCCGCGCCACATAGGCGGTGAGGTCGTCATGGTCGCGGAACATCCCGCCCTTCACCAGCCGGGCCTCCCGCGCCACGATCAGCCGGGCCAGTTGGTGCAGGTCATACTCGGGATGGTACTGGGTGGCCCAAAAGGTCCCTTTCCCGTGGGTGATGACCGCCGCCTGGACCGGGCTCCAGTCGTTGGCCGCCAGGGTGACCGCGTTGGGGGGCAACCGGGTCACGATGTCGTCATGGCTCTCGAAGTGGGAGTAGACCGGCGCCCGGCCCTTCATCATCGGGTGGGCCTGGCCCGCCGGCGTCACCATGAGGTTCCGGATCACACCCATCTCGCGGCCCCTGGGGTGCGCCGCCACCGTGCCGCCGGCGGCGAAGGTGGCCATCTGGATTCCCCAGCAGGAGCCGAACTGGGCGACGCCCGCCGCGTAGGCGGCCTTCGAGGTGGCCACCATGGCGTGCACCAGCGGGTTTTCATGATAGATCGTCTGGTTGCATCCGGGCCAGAGCACGCCCCGGCACGCGGCGATCTCGGCGTCGGGCGGCGGCGTCGGCTGGTCGTCCACATACCAGATGCGCGGCTCGGCGCCGGGCAGGTGGCGCAGGAGCAGTTCCTGGTACAGGACCCCCGCCCAGCCCATCCCGACCTGGGTGAACTGGTCGCGGCTGGCCTTGGGGTAGCCGTCCACGATGAGGAACTTCCCCGCGCTCATAGCGACGCCAGGATCCCCGCCAGCCTGGCGTAATCCTCGCACACGGCCGCCGCCTTGTCGGCGGGTGCCGTGGGCTTGCGGGTGATCGGCAGGAGGACGGCGCGGGCGCCGACCGCCACCGCCCCGTCCACATCCTTCTCCACCCGGTCGCCGATGTGGACGAGATCGGTCACGGCCACCCCCAGCCCCCTGGCCGCCTCGGTGAAACACCGCGGGTCCGGCTTGGAACAGCCCACCTCGTCGGAGAACACAAAGTGGTCGAAGCAGTCCTTGATCCCCCACATCTCCAGCAGGCGGCGCAGGTTCCGGCCGGGCGTGTAGATCGCATCCGAGATCACCGCCATCTTGTACTTCCCCTTGAGCGCCTTGATGGCGTCGATGGCGCCGGGCACGGGGTCGGGCTGGACCTCCAGTTCCATGCGCTCCAGCGCATCAATGAACTCGTCCAGGTCCGCCTTCGGCAGGTCGCGCTTGAGTCCCTTGAGGAGCACGCCCACCCGGGTCCGGACCGGCCAGGTCACGGACTGGCCGTACCAGACCTCCCGGAACGCGGCATCGGTGGTGTCAAAGGCGGCATCCACGAGGGCCCTGTCAATCGCCCCGTGCCGGGCGAGGGCGGCATGCGCCAGGATGCGCCGCTGGGCCGCCTTGGTGGGCAACCCCAGCGCCTTGCGCTTGGGCTCGTCGGAGTCGTCGTGGATCACGGTGTCCCACAAATCAAAGGTCAGCGCCTTCACCATGCGGGGCATTATACGGGAGGCCCCCGCCCTATAATGGCCCCCGATGCCCGGAAACCTGCCGGCCCTGTTCACCGCGAGCCTCACGGCCCTCTTCCTGGAACTCCTCCTGATCCGCTGGGAATCCTCGGAGATTCCCATTCTGGCGTATTTCAAGAACTTCCCCCTGCTCTCGGTCTTTCTCGGGCTGGGGTTGGGATGCCTGCTGGCGCGCTCCCCCACCAGCCGGTGGCGGTCCGGGCTGTGGGCGCTGGCCGCCATCGTCGCGGTGACGGCGTGCGCCCACCGGCTGGGGCTGGATGCCATCATCTTTCCCGAGGCCAACATGGATGTCTGGGGCCGGGTCTTCGACCCCGCCGGCCAGGCCGCGGTCCTGGAATCGTGTGCCTATCTTCTGGGAATTCTTGGCATCCTGGCCGCCAACGCCTGGGCCTTCGTCGGGCTGGGCCAGGCCATCGGTGGCTGGCTGGCGGGCGGCGCGCCCCTGACCGCCTACACCACCGACATCCTCGGCAGTCTCGCGGGCGTGGCCGCCTTCGCCGGGCTCTCGGCGCTCCAGACCCCTCCGGCGGTGTGGCTGGTGGTGGGCGCCGCCGGGCTGGCCGGGGTGGCGTGGCGGCTGAACCGCCTGCGGGAGTCCGCCGCCCCGTTGGCCATCCTGGTGGGGATCGCCCTCGTGTCCGCCCCGCTGGGCAATGCCCTCGGCGGCATCGTCCGCTGGTCGCCCTATTACCGGGTCGAGGTGACGCCCGCCGCGGTCTCCCCCCCGCC
>JAHFSL010000560.1 GCA_023265785.1 Candidatus Coatesiibacteriota bacterium
GCGGGCGGGGCGCCTTCGGCGCAGTTGACGGCGGAGGCCCAACTCCAGGAATGGCTTTCCCTGCGCGCCCAGCACACCTACCTGACCGATTCCTGGCCGGAGGAGGCCGGCCTGCTCTGGCCGCGGCTTCATGACGCGATGCACGAGACCTGGGCGCCCGGACAGGCGACCGACCGGCGGAGCTTTTTCGGGTTCCAGGTCATATTCGTGCTGGCCGGGAAGGGGTCGGGCGTCTACCACGGCCGGGAATTCACCGTCCGGCCGGGCCAGGCGGTCTGCATGGACCTGCGCCAACCCCATCGCTACATGGCCGATCACCGGCATCCCTGGGAGGTGTACTGGGTCCGCTTTGACGGGCCGGGGTGCGAGGCGATCTTTCGGGATCTCGACCGCCTGGGCGGGCCGATCCTGCCGTTCGGTTCCCGCACCCGCGTGGCGGAGGAATTCCAGGGCATCGTGTCCGCGCTCCGCCGCAGGCGGACCGACTACGATCTCGTGATCTGGCGCCACCTGGCGGGGTTGATCGGGGAGGTCTACCGCGGCATTCGCGGGCGGGGGCTGGAGAATGTTTCTGAACCGGGCACGGATCGGGGGGCGGACCAGGTCATCGCGCACATCCGGTCGCACCTGGCAGATCCGATCTCGCTGGGCGACCTGGCGCGCGTGGCGGGCATCACCCCGTTCCAGCTCATCCGGCGGTTCCGGAGGACGACGGGCGCCACGCCCATTGAGTACCTCGAACACTTTCGGATCGGCCGGGCGCGCCAGATGCTGGGGCTTCCGGGCGCCGCCCGCATCAAGGAGGTCGCGGCCGCCGTGGGGTACCCCGACCAGGCCTACTTCAGCCGGCGGTTCAAGGCCCTGACGGGCCTGGCGCCGCGGGCGTATCGCGCGGTGGTGGCGCCGGCCAGGAGGCGCTGAAGCGGGGGATCGTTCCCTAGATACCCAGGAGGGCGCGGAACCAGGGAATGAGGGTCTGGACCTCGCGGTCCCAGTAGTCCCAGGTGTGGGCGCCGTCGCGCTCCACATAGGTGTGGGGGACCTTGAGTTTCGCCAGGTGGCGGTGGAAGGCGCGGTTGTCCCGGATCAGGAAGTCCTTGCGCCCGCAGTCAATCCGCAGGGCGGGGGCGGGCTTGCCCCGGAACCGGCTTGCGAGCGCGAAGAGGTCATCGGGCCCGCCCTGCGGCCGCGGCCCGAAGACGGCGCGCATCTCCGCGTTCCAGGCGTCATCCCCCTTGATGGAGGCCGCGCCCCGGCCCAGCGCGCCGGAGTGGCTCGCGGCCGCCCGGAACAGGTGCGGGTGCTTGAGCGCCAGTTTGACCGCGCCGTAGCCCCCCATGGAAAGGCCGCTCACTACCCGCCCGTCGCGGGAGGCCAGGGTGCGGAAGGTGGCGTCCACCCACGGGAGGAGGTCCTCGATGATGGCCGACTCGTACCGGGCCGGCGGCGGGGTCCTGGCATTGGTGTACCACCCGCGCCCGCCGTCGGGCATGACGACGATCAGCGGGAGCCCCGCCAGATACCGGTCCAGCCCGGTCCACCGCGTCCAGGCCGTATGGTCGTCGGAGAGACCGTGCAGGAGGTACCAGACCGGGAACGGGCCGGGCCGGCCCTGGGGAAGGATGGCCATGGCGGAGGTCTGCCGCCCGAGGGCGTTGCTCCAGTACCGCAGTTCCGTCAAGGCCATGGAGCCAGTATAGGGGTCAGGGCCGGATCAGCGCCGCGCGATAGGCGTCATTGATCGCAAATCCGCGGCCGCCGTGGGCATGGAAATACTTGAGGATCGCCTCGTAGTCGGCGGTCCGGACATCCACGTACCCCGTCCAGGGGACCGGGTTTCGGAAGACCCCCCACAGCGAGGACGGTGAACCCCACTCGACCTTCTTCCAGGTCCACGGCGACCAGGCCCAGCCGTTGGCCTCAAAGGCGTCAATGTACCGGCGGACCGCGGTGAGCCCCCAGTCCGGATTGATGGTGTTGAACTCCCCCAGGTAGAGCGGGACCCCGAATTCCAGCTGTTTCGCGCGCCACCGGGGCACCGTGTCGCGGACGAGCGCGGCGTGGGGCGCATCGTCGTGCGCGTCAAACAAGTAGAAATGGATCTCATACGCCACATTGGACCAGCCCTGTGCGGCGGGGGTCGGCATGGTCTCCAGCCCGTGCAGGCCGTCTTCCATGATGATGAGGGTCTCGGGATCCACCGCCCGGATGGCCGTATACAGCCGCGCGTGCAGGGCGGCGATTTCTGCGGGGGAGCCGCCCCGGGGTTCGTTCAGCAGGTCGTAGCCCAGGACGGCCGACTGCCCCCGAAAGTGCGCCGCCATCTTTGCCC
>JAHFSL010000561.1 GCA_023265785.1 Candidatus Coatesiibacteriota bacterium
GGTCGCGCAGGACCCCGGCGAAGATTTCGGTGACCCGGTCCAGGTGGCGGGAGAGGGTCCAAGCGCCCGCTCGACCCAGGTCATCGTCCATGCCCGTGTGGACTTCAGCGCCAAGCCGGTCGAGTTCATCGTCGAGTGCATCCCCCGGCAGGGCCTTGGTGCCGCCCAGCCGCATGGCGGTGGCCGTCATCGAAGCCAGTCCCACCCGGTTGGCGGGATCAGCGACGGCACCACCCCTGAAGATGGCCTCGAGGGAAACCACCGGGAGCGACCGGTCGGCCAGCAGGTGGACCGGGAGCCCGTTGCGCAGGGTCACGCGCACCGGCACTCGCAGCTGGACGGCCAGCCGGCCGAACTTGAGTTTCCGGGGATCAATCATGGCGGCCAAAAGTCATCCGTCCGGGTGCGGCGGTTCCCAGGTCGCGGGATTGTCGCGCGGGATCGCGGCAGAGGCCGTCGGACCCGATTCGGGCGGACGCACGATGACGGTGTTCGTTTTTGCGGCCACCAGGTAGGTCTTTGCCGCCTTCATGATGTCTTCGGTGGTCAGTGCCCGCAGGGCGGTGACCCAGCGGAGCGGGGTGCGCCAGTCGCCCATGGTCGCCTGGGAGGAGGAGAGCGTGGCGGCGAGGTTGGTGTGGTCCTGCAACTGCTTGAACCGGTCCGCTTCGAGCAGGTTGACGGCCGCCTCGAGTTCGGCGGGTTTCATGCCATCGGTGAGCAGGCGGTTCACTTCGGCGTGGACAGCGGCCTCGACTGCCTCGGGCGTGTGCGGCGCCTGGGGGGCGGCGATCACGCCGAGCAGGTTGGGAAACCGGTCGCCCGGGTACTCGGTGAGGGTGCCCGCATACAGGGCGATCCGCTGGCGCTTGACCAGCGAGGCGTTCAGCCGGGACGACTCGCCGCGGCCCAGCACGGCGGCCAGCACATCCACGGCCGCCTTGTCCGGATGGCCCCAGGTGGGGATGGGCCAGCCGATGGCCAGCAGGGGATTGGCCTGCATGTACTGTGTGGCGCGGCGGGGGCCCCGCTGGTCCGGCTCCACCGTGGTCATGGGCGGCGGCGGGGGGAGGGTGGGCTGCCACGCCCCGAAGGCGCTCTTCAACATGGCCAGCATCTCCCGCTCGTGGATGGCGCCCACGGCGCAGATCGCGGCCCGGTCGGGCCGGTAGCGGCTCCGGAAGAAGCCCTCCAGATCGCGCCGGGTCAGCTTCTCCAACTCCGACTTCCACCCGATGATGGGGGTGCGGTACGGGTGCGCCGGGAAGGCCAGCGCAGCGAGCGCCTCATACAGCCGCCAGTTGGGCATGTCGTCGTACCGGCGCTGTTCCTCCAACACCACGCTCCGCTCGCGCCAGAACTGCCGCAGGACCGGCGCGGTCACCCGGGCCGACTCCATGGCGGCCCAGAGCTTCGCCCGATTGGCCGGCATGGCGATGATGTAGACCGTCGCGTCGTTGCTGGTATACGCGTTCAGTCCCTTGGCGCCGTTGCGGGCATAGACCTCGTCGAACTCGTTCGGGATGATGAGTTTTTCGGCGGCGTTCTCCAGCCGGTCGAACTTCTGCTTGAGGACCTTCACCTTGGCGGTGTCGGCCTGCGGGCCGCGGGCGTTTTCGGCGACCATGGCCGCCTCCAGCTCGTCCAACTGTTCGAGCAGGACCCGCTCCTTGTTCCAATTCGTGGTGCCCACCAGCGCGGTGCCCTTGAAGGCCATATGTTCGTAAAGGTGGGCCACCCCCGAGCGGCCCGCGTCCTCGTCCGCCCAGCCCACGCCGAAGGCCATGGCAAAGTGGACCGTGGCCACCCCGGGGCGCGGTACGAGCAGGACGGTCAGGCCGTTGGCCAACCGGTGCTGGCTGACGCCCGCGGCGAACCGGGCGAGTTCGGGGGAGAGCGCCGTGGCTGACATATTATGCGGCCGCCGGGGACGCTGTCGCGTCCGGGGAGAAAAGCGCCGCCCCCAGTGGGACTGAGGCATCGGGCACCTGGATCTGGGCCCCGAGAACTTTCGTGAACGCTTCCAGGAACCGGGCCACGTTGGCGGGACTGCTGGAGAAACCCATGAGCCCCACGCGCCAGATCTTGCCCTTCAACTCACCCAGCCCGCCGCCGACTTCGATCCCGTGGTCATCGAGCAGGGCCTTGCGCGCCTTCACCTCATCCACCCCGGCGGGGACGGTGACGGCATTCAATTGAGGGAGGCGGTGCCCCTCCGCGGCCCAGGGGGTACAGCCCAGGGTCTTGAGCCCGGCCCACAGCCGCGCGGCGTTGGCGGCGTGACGGGCGAACCGCGCGTCCAGCCCTTCCTCCAGCACCAGCGCG
>JAHFSL010000562.1 GCA_023265785.1 Candidatus Coatesiibacteriota bacterium
CGGCACCTCCATCGAGAAAATGAGTCAGGGGATGGGCAAGGCCATCGCCCTGGATGCGGTCGGCAGTTTCCTCCAGGCCTTCGTGCTCGTGCATGCGATCTACTATGCCGGCGCACGGTCGGTCCCCATGGCCGTCGGCGTCGGGTTCATGAACTGGCTTGGCTTCGTGGCCTTCGTCCAGCTCGGAAGCTGGACCTATGAAAAGAAGCCGTTCAAACTGTTCGCGATCAACACCGGGTTCTCGCTCGTGTCCTTCGTGGTCATGGGCGCCATCCTCACGCTGTGGGGACTCAATTGGGGGTGACGTCGTGAGCGGGCTGGTGGCAGCCCTGCGCACGGTCGGGTTCATGGTCGGGGTCGGCCTCCTGACGCTGGTCGTCTGCGCCCTGACCTGGCTCACCCACCCCGTGGACCCCCGGGACCGGATGTTTTCGGCGGCCCTGCGCTGGCTCGGTCGGTGCTGGTTCCGGCTGGCCGGGGCGCGCATCGAGATCCAGTCCGCGGTGCCGCTCGACGAACTATTCTCCCGACCGGTCTTCCTCGCCGGCAACCACCAGAGCACGCTGGACATCCCCCTGCTCGCCCTGGCGGCGGGGGGCCGGATCCGGTTCTTCGCCAAGCGGTCGCTCTTCTGGATTCCGATCTTCGGGTGGTCCATGTGGCTCAAGGGCTTCACCCCGGTGGACCGGGCCAACGCCCGTCGGACGCGACCGGCGCTGGATGACGCCATGGAGCGGCTCCGCCACGGGGTGAACTCCTTCGTGGTGTTCCCCGAGGGGACGCGGTCGGTAACCGGCGACCTGCTTCCCTACCGCCGTGGGTCGTTCAGCCTCGCCCGGCGCGCCGGCGTCCCCGTGGTCCCCTTCGCCCTGGACGGCACGGGCCGGGTGATGCCCAAGGGGTCGTGGGGCACGACCCGGGGGACGGTGCGCCTCCGGCTGGGGCCGCCCATTGAGACGGGCGAGGCGGGGAACCTTTCGGTGGACGAGCTGATGAACCGGGCGCGGGAATTCACCGCCACGGCGCTGGGGGAACTGCAGGCGGCGCGCTGAACGCCCGGATTCGCTGAAATGAGGCCCCCGGCATGGGGGTCCGAAGCCGGGGTGGGAACGATAGAATGAAGGGTACTCCCCATCATGAGTCCCGAACTGTCCCATACCCGCCGCAGTGCCGGCCGCCCCGGCGGCCGGATCCATGCGTCCGCCCGGCCCGCCCCGCACCCGGGAGAGGCCGACGGCAAGCACGCGCCGGCGGCCTTCTTTGACCTGGACGGGACGCTGGTCTCCACCAACCTGGTCCATGCCTACTGGTACTTCGCCCGGAACAACCAGGGGCTCTGGAAGAGCCTGACCCGCTCCGTGGAGACGCTCATCAAGGTGCCCGTGTTCGCCGGGGCGAATGCCTGGGACCGACAGATCTTCAATGAGATTTTCTTCAAGATGTACACGGGTGAGTCGGCGGACCGCCTCAGGTACCTCTCGGAGGAGATCTGTGAGGACGTCCTGAAGCCGGCCGTGTATCCCGGCGCCGTCGAGCTGATCCGGGCGGTCAAGGCCAGCGGGTTGAAGCCGATCATCGTGAGCGGGGCGCCCGACTTCACGCTCAAGCCCATCGCCGCCCACCTGGGCGTGGAGGAGTTTGCCTGCAACCGGCTGGAGTTCGTGGACGGCCGATGCACGGGGCGGATGCTCCCCCCCGTCATGGCGGCGGCCACCAAGGCGGCCTGGATCCGGGAGTGGTGCGAGGAGCGGAGCGTGCGCCTCTCCGACTGCTATGCCTATGCGGATTCCTACAGCGACCTGCCGATGCTCTCCGTGGTGGGGCACCCCGCCGCCGTCAACGCCGACCTGCGCCTGCGTGCCGTGGCCAAGCGCCACGCCTGGCCCCTGCTGGACCTCAAGGGGGACGCGTGAGCCCGCTCCTGCGCACCGCCCAGAGCCGGCAGGTGGTCTACATCGAGAAGGACTCCGCGAAGCGGATTCTTCATTATGGCGAGGACTTCCTGCATGAAGAACTCCCCGTGGGCACGCGGGTCATTTATCCCCCGCCACCCATCGCCGGGCTCCCCAACCCCAAGGCCGCGATCAAGTACGCGGTCAGCCACCCGCACGACATGCCGCCGTTGCACACGATGCTCGAGCCCGGGATGCGGGTCACGATCGCCATGGATGACATCTCCCTGCCCCTGCCCCCCATGCGCACGCCTGATCTTCGACAATTGGCGCTGGAGGTCGTCCTCGAAATGCTGGGCGATGCCGCGGTGGATGATGTCCATCTCCTCGTGGCCAACTCGCTCCACCGCAAGATGACCAAGGCCGAGAT
>JAHFSL010000563.1 GCA_023265785.1 Candidatus Coatesiibacteriota bacterium
ATCGTGTGCTTCCTCAACGGCTGCTGCTACGGCAAACCCTTCGCCGCCGGGCTGGTGGTGCCCTCGCTGGGCGATGGCCTGCCGCGGCACCCCGTCCCGCTCTACGAGGCGGCAACCGCGTTGGCGCTGGGCGCCCTGCTCTGGGTCATCCCGCCGCATCCGAACCGGCCCGGCCGGTCCTTCGGGATCTTCCTGGTGGTCCATGCCGTGGTGCGGTATGGGATGGAAATCCTGCGCGATGACCCGCGCGGCGACCTGCTTTTCGGGGCCCTCACCCCCTCGCAGGGGCTCGGGCTGGCCGGGATGGCGATCGGGCTCTGGCTCGTCGCGCGCCGGCCGGCGCGCTGACCCGGGGTCAGCGGGTGAGGCCGCCCAGCCGGTCCAGGATCCCGGCCTCCTCGGCCAGCTCGGGGGGGATCGTGCAGGCCTCAGAGAGCACGATCACATGATCCCGGCCGTCCAGCCGACAGACGATCGTCCGGTTGCCCACCTCGGTGACCACTGGCCGGCCGTCGGCGCACCGGCCCGCCGTCGTGATGTTGCTCCCGGCCAGCCCGTCCACCGTGTCCCGGCCAAACAGGGCCTGGAGCCGTTGGAGGTCCTCGCCGGCAATAAGCCACTGCCGGGTGATCCCGCCGAGGCTGTGGGAGTCGCCGCGCTGGGCCTGGCCGAACGTATTGATCGCCAGCCAGGTCCAGGTCGGCATGGCCGTCAGCCCCTCGTGCGCGATCACCAGGAGCCAGAAGTCCCGGGGCAGGTCGGGAATCGCGGACCGCTCCGCGGTCTCGTGCCAGTCGTAGGACGGCGGGGGATACGGGCTCGACCGGGTGGCGGTGCCCGCGGGGTCCACCAGCAGGTCGGCGCATCCGGCCAGCGCCAGCAGAAAGGCGGGGAAAAGAAAGCGCAGGGTCCGGCCCATGGAGTGGCCCTCATCATCCCATGAGGTACATCCTGGGTCCCGCGGATGCGGGCCGGCGGGTGGACGCCTGGGTCGCCGCCACCGCGGGCGTGTCCCGCCGGCGGGCCGTGGACCTGCTGGCCGCAGGCGCCTTCCAATTGAACGGGGACCCGGTTGCGCCCGACCACCGGATCCACACCGGGGATGTCATCTCGGGCGAGGCGACCCCCGACCCGACGACCACCCTGGCGCCGGAGCAGGGCGTCCCGGTCCCGATCATCTTTTCGGATGCCCACCTGCTCGTGGTCAACAAGCCCGCCGGGCTGACGGTGCATCCGGGCTCCGGTCGGCCCGGGGGCACGCTGGTGAACGCCCTGTTGGGCATGGGCATCCCGCTGGCGGCGGCGGGCGGCCCGGTCCGGCCCGGCGTCGTCCACCGGCTCGACAAGGACACCTCCGGCCTCCTGCTCGTGGCCAAGACCGACAAGGCGTTCTGGGCGCTGGCGAAGATGGCGCAGGACCATGAGTTTCAGCGCGAGTACCTGGCCGTGGTGGCCGGCATCCCTGACCCGCCCCGCGGGACGATTGATGCCGCGCTGGGTCGCGATGCCCGCCGCCGGGCGAAGTTCACCGTCGTCCAATCAGGCGGCCGCGACGCCATCACCCATTACGAGGTCGTCGAGACCTTCAAGGGCGCCGCGCTGGTGAAACTTGTGCTTGAGACCGGCCGCACCCACCAGATCCGGGTGCATCTGGCCGCATGCGGCTGGCCCCTGCTGGGCGACCGCTCCTACGGCAGTCCCGAACGCCGGGGCGTGCGCCCGGCGATGGGCCTGCCCGACCCGGGCCGGCAGGCCCTCCATGCGGCGAAGCTGGGGTTCGTCCACCCGATCACCGGCAAGCCCCGGTCGTTCAGCGCCCCGCTCCCCGCCGATCTTGCCGGGCTGGTCAAGGATCTGCGCCTGCGCTGACCGGGCGCCCCCGCGGAGGTTGATATTCTGATGTATACTTGCACTAGACATCTGGAAGGAGGCCACCGGTGAACGCCAGCATGGTGGATCTGCGGTACAAGACCCGGCAGATTCTGAAAGCCTTGGACCGGCGGGAAGGGGTGAATCTCCTCTACCGCGGCAAGCTGAAGGGACGGATCATTCCTGCCGGGACCGCGGCAGGCGGTGACATCCGGCGCCACCCGTTTTTCGGGATGCTGGCGGGCGAGAAGAAGCCCGTGTGGAAGGTGATGCGGGACCTGCGGGGCGTCAGGTACCGTGATCTTTGATACCGATGTGCTCATCTGGGCCCAGCGCGGTCACCCCCGCGCCGCGGCCGTCATCGCGGCGGCGACCCTTCGCCAGATGTCAGCGCAGACCTACCTCGAACTGCTCCAGGGCGCCCGGAACAAGAAGGACCTGCGCCTGATCAGG
>JAHFSL010000130.1 GCA_023265785.1 Candidatus Coatesiibacteriota bacterium
GCCTCCAGCCCGGCCGCACGGACGCGCACGAGTCGCCGGAATCGGAAACCAACGGCCAGCAGGCCCGCGGCCACGGCCATCACGGCGACGACGCTGGCGGCATGGCCGGCGACCTGGGCCAGGGCCGCCCGGCCGGACTGGCCGGCGCCCGGCAGGAACGGCCACGGCCCGCCGCCGCCCGCGCCGCGCCAGCGCGACAGAAACACGATGGCGCCCACGAGCAGGATCGGCACCGGACTCACGCCGGACCCGCCGGACTCAGGCCGGGTCGCCCGCCCCGGACGCGCGCGCCGCGAACCGGTCGCGCAGCTCCTCCTCGAAGTACCTCATGAAGGCCTCGACGCAGGCGGGATCGAAATGCGGGCCGCTCCCCTTGCGGATGATGTCCAGCGCCTGGTCAATGGGCATGGCCTCGCGGTAATGTCGCTTGGAGGTGATGGCGTCAAAGACATCCGCGACGGCCATAAGCCGGGCCACCTCGGGGATCACCGCGCCCTTGAGCCCGTCCGGGTACCCCGTGCCATCCATGCGCTCGTGGTGGCCCGCCGCCTCCTCGGCCAGCCCCTGCAGGGCCGGGGGCAGTTTCAGGTTGCGCACGATCACCCGGGTGTAGGCCGCGTGCTGTTTGATGATCTCGAACTCGTCCCTGGTGAGGTTCCCGGGCTTCTTGAGGACCGCGTCCGGCGTCCCGATCTTCCCGATGTCGTGGAGCATCCCGGCGGTCCGGACCCGCTCCAGGTTTTCCCGGGCGTAGCCCATCCGGCGCGCGATCCCCACGGAGTACTCGGTCACGCGGTGGGTGTGGCCCGCCGTCATGGCGTCGCGGGCGTCGAGCGCGGCCGACATGGTGACGATGACGCTGTCGAAGAGTTCCCGCAGGTCCTGGACCAGCCGGGTGTTCAGAATGGCGATGCTGGCCTCGGAGGCGATGGCCACCAGCAGTTCCTCGTCCTCCCGGGTGAACACCTCGCCGGTCTTCTTGTTGATCACCTGGATGACGCCGATGCGCCGCCCGGCATGATCGCGCATGGGCACCGCCAGGACACTGCGGGTCCGGTACCCCGTCTTGTGATCGAATTCGGGGTTGAATCGCTCGTCCAGGTGCGCATCGGCGACCTTCAGCGCCTCCCCCGTGCGCGCCACATAGCCAGCCAGCCCGGTGTTGATGGGGAACCGGATCTCCTTCAATTCGGCGCCCAGCGCGATGATGGAGTAGAGCTCCTGCTTCGCATCGTCCATCAGGAAGACACTGCCGCGGTCCGCGTTCAGCAACTGGACGAGTTCGGGAACCATGGAGGAGGCGACCAACTGCTTCAGGTCCTTGATCGAGGACAGGACCCGCCCGAGATGCAGGACCGCTTCCAGCATGTGCTCCTTGCGGGCCAGGGCGGTCTGGGCCGCGGACTCACTCTCGCGCAGACGGGCGACCTCGGCGCGCAGGGTTTCGATCACCCCATTCCCGCCGCCGGCCGCCCCCGCCGGCCGCCGCGCGGCACGCGGCCGCCGGGCAGTCACCCGTCGCCGCCCCCGCGGCTTCATGCCCGCCCGGGCCACGGTCAGTACCCGCGCTCGATGAGCATCTCGAGCCCATCGTGCGCCGGCTTGTGGCCGGGACACAGGGTGATCACCTTGCGCCACTGCTCCTTGGCCTTTTCGTACTGGCGGCTGTTGAAATAGAACGCGCCGAAGTCGGCGAGGTAGTCGCAATTCGCGGGCTCCAGCGACACCAGTTTCTTGAAGGTCTCCTCCGCCCGCCCCCGGTCGAACCAGCCCTTGCGGTCGGTGTACATGCGGGCCAGCTGGTACCACGCCATCGTCAGCTTCGGGTTGAGCCGGGTGGCCGCCTCGTAATCGGCCTGGGCCTCCTTCCAGCGGCCCAACTGGTGCTCCACCACCGCAAGGTTGTAGTGGGCCGTGTCGGAGTTGGGGTTGGCCCGGAGCGACTGCTGGTAGGTCTGGATGGCCTCCTGCTGGAGCGCGGCCTTCTTCGTGGGATCGTTCTCCAGCCCGGCCTGCCGCAACTGGACGCTGGCCAGCGTGTTGTACCCCTCCGCGAAGAACGGGTTGATCTTGAGGCAGGTCTCCAGCGGCTCGCGCGCCTCCTTGAACTTCCCCATCTTGTAGTAGGCACTGCCCGCACCCCAGTAGGCGTCCGCGTACCCGGGGGCGGCCCGGACCGCCCGGCGGAAGGCCTCCAGGGACTTGCGGTAATGCGGCGAGTGCTCCCCCTCCGGATCCTTCTCACCCAGGTTGTACCAGGCACTGCCCAGCGAGAACTGGGTTTCGGAATCGCCCGGCGCCTGCCGGTCCGCCGCATCCAGGTGCTCGATCCCCTCCCGGTTGCTGCCTCCCAGGACGAGCAGGATGCCCAGCTTGAGGTGGGCCGCGGCGCACCTGGGCTCCGCCTCGATCATGGCCTCGTACGCCTTCCTGGCCGCGGCCGGGGTCCGGTAGAAATTGCGGAACCCGACGATGTACTGCGTCAGCAGGCGGACCGTCATCGGGGACCCCACCACCTGCAGGTCGCCGGACTGCGCGATCAAAAGTTCGAGCGTCCGGAACGCCGGGACGTAGCCGGGATTCTGGTCCACGCACTTGCCGATGAAGATGGCCGCGTCCTTCATTTTTCGCATCCGGAGGCAGATGTTGGCCGCATGGTTGCAGGCATCCAGGTGATCCGGCTTGAGGCCGATCACCGTTTCCATCTCGCGGCGGGCGTCCGGCAACTCCCCCTGCCGCATCCGGGCCAGCCCCAGCAGGTAGTGCGCCTCGAGATTTTTGGGGTCCGCCGCAATCGCCCCCGTGAACGCCTTGGCGGCGGGGGCCAATTTCCCCGACTGCATCAGCAGGCTGCCCAGCCGCAGGGCGCAGTCCAGGCACGCGGGGTCGAGCTTGAGCGCGGCGCGGTAGGCCTTTTCGGCCTCGGGCCCGCGGCCCAGCTGGGACTCGATGGTCCCCAGCAGGAACTGGTTGGACCCGATGCCGGGGGACTGGCGGACCACCGCACGGGCCTGCGTGGCGGCCTCCTCCAGCCGCTTCAACTGCAGGAGCGCCAGCGCCAGGTTGTACCGGGCCTCCGTGTATTCCGCGTTGGCGTCCACCGCCCGGGTGAACCGCACCCGGGCCTCCTCCATCCGCGCGTCAAAGCCGCCCGTCGCCGAGCCCGCCCCGGCCTGCCCCGCGGCCTCCTGGGCGGCCGCGAGGGAGAGGTTCCCCAGCCGGAACCAGGCCTCGGCGAACCGGGGCGCCAGGGCGGTCGTCTCCAGGTAGGCCGCCTCGGCCCGCGCGATCTGCTTCTGCTCCTCGTACAACACGCCGAGGTTGAAGACGGGCTCGGCCAGCTTCGGGCTGATCCGCCGCGCCTCGAGCAGGTGGGGTTCGGCCTCCGCGTACCGCTTGAGCCGCACCAGCGCGCGGCCCAGGTTGTTCCGGGCATCGGCCGCGCCGGGCCGCTTCTGGACGGCCCTGGCGAACCAGGCCGCGGATTCGTCCAGGTGTTCCAGGTCACCGTGGACCGCCCCGAGGTTGTAGGCGGTGTCGTACTCCTCGGGCGCCAGCCGGAGGGCCTCCCCCAGCAGGCGGAGGGCCTCGTCGCCATGGTGAAGCCGGGCCTCCAGCGATCCCAGCGCGTTCAGCCCCTTGACGAACGCCGGGTTGATCGCCAGCGCCCGCTGGAGCGCGGCGCGGGCGGGATCCGGCTGACCGGACTCCTGCAGGGCGATCCCGAGGTTGAACACGGCATCCACGAACAGGGTGTCCGCGGCCGCGGCGGCGCGGAACGCCTTGACCGCGTCGGCGGGCTTTCCCCGCTGGAAGAGAAGGCGGCCCTGCTCGTTCAGGAGTCCCGCGTCCGCGGGCGCCGCGGCCAGCCGCGGCGCGAGGAACGTGTTGGCGGCATCGAATTCACCGGCGCTGATGAGGACATGGACCAGCCGGACGGCGGTCTCCTGGTCGGCGGGGGCCGCCACCAGCCGCGCCTCGTAGAGGGCGCGGGCCTCGGGCAGGCGGCCCTGGGTCTCCAGGGCCAGCCCATCCTCGACCGGGCCTGCGGCCGCCCGGCCGGCCAGCAGGGCGGCGGCCAGCCCGGCAACGTGCCATCCCCTCCCCCGCGAACGACTGTCCATCCTCATTATCGTATACTGAAATCCGCACCCCGCCATGGCCTTCCGCCCCGCGTCGCCACCGTCCACCGATCCCTTGCGCATCCGGGTCAACGGCGTCGCCCGTGATGTGGCCCCGGGCACCACGCTGGCCGCCCTGCTGGCGGACCTGGGGACGGACGGGCCCCAGGTTGCCGTCGCGGTGAACGCGGCCGTGGTCCCGCGCGCCGAGCACCCCGGGCTGGCGCTGGCCGAGGCCGACGAGGTGGAGGTGATCGAGCCCGTCGGCGGCGGTTGATCCCGAGTCACGGGCGGGGCTACCATGGCCTCCGGATGACTAGGACACGGCGGCCGCGGGGGTGGTTCATGAAGGGCCACGGGCTGGGAAACGATTACCTCGTGCTCGAGGCGCGCACGTGCGGGTTCCGGCTGACCCCGGCGGCGGTCCGGCTCATCTGCGACCGCCACCGGGGCGCCGGCAGTGATGGGATCGCCCTGCACGAGCCGTCCCGCACGGCGGATGCCCGGATGCGCATCCTGAATCCCGACGGGAGCGAGGCCCAGAAGAGCGGCAACGGGGCCCGGATCTTCGCCCTCTATCTGCGGCGGCACGGGCTCCCCGGCCTGAAACGGTACCGGATCGAGACCGCGGGCGGGATGATCGAGGCCCGGTTCCACGGCGGGCTGATCACCGTGGAGATGGGGGCCGCCACGTTCGCGAGCCGGGCCCTGCCGATGCGCGGGGCCCCGCGGGAGGCGGTGCGCGAGCGGCTGGCCGTGGGCGGCCGCACCCTGACCTTCACGGGAGTGTCGGTGGGCAACCCGCATGCCGTCTTCTATATGAAACGCCTCGATCCCGCCCTCCTGCGCCGACTCGGGCCCCTGATCGAGCGCCACCGGCTCTTCCCGGAGCGCACAAATGTCCAGTTCGCGCGGGTCATCTCCCGGTCCCGGGTGGAGGCGATCATCTGGGAGCGGGGCGCCGGAGAGACGCAGGCGTCGGGCTCCTCCTCGTGTGCCGTGGCGGCCGCGGGCCGCCGGCTGGGCCTGCTGGGCGACCGGGTCACCGTGGTCATGCCCGGGGGAACCCTGGCCATCGGGGTGGATGCCGCCTGGCGGCTCACCATGACCGGGCCGGCCGTCGAGGTCGCCACCGGCGTGCTGGCGTCCGACCTCCTCCGCCGCCTCGCACGGTGAGGATCGTTCCCCGCGGCCGGGTGGTGGCGCTCAACCGCCGCGCCTGGAACGGGATCGCCGCGGCGTGGGGCGCACGCGCCGAACAGCGGCGGGCGATCCGGAGCGTCCGGCGGCGGCCGGGCGGGACGCTGTGGCCCGTGGAGCGGACCCTGCTGGGGCCAGTCAAGGGCAAGACGCTCCTGCACCTCCTGTGCGGCGAGGGCGAGGACACGCTGTCCTGGGCGGCGCTGGGAGCGCGCGTCACCGGGGTGGACCTGGCCGACCGCCGCATCGCACTGGCGCGGGGGCATGCGGCGCGGCTGGGCCTTCCCGCATCGTTCGTGGCCGCCGATGCGACCCGCCTGCCCCTGCGGCGCGCCTCCTTCGACCTGGCCTACACCAGCCGCGGCGCGCTCGTGTGGCTGCCGGACCTCTCCCGCTGGGCCCGCGAGGTCGCCCGGGTGCTCAAACCCGGCGGGCGCTTCCTCATCTGCGACGAGCACCCGTTCCTCTACTGCCTGGTCCAGCGCGGCCGGGGCGCGCCGGTGGCCGGCTGGAATTATTTCGACCAGCGGCCGCGCGCGTGGCGCGGCTGGTGGTTCCTGAAGCGGAGCGGTCGCGACACGATCAAGGCCGAGACGGACTGGAAGCTGTCCGATGCGCTGAACGCCCTCACCGGGGCGGGGCTGGTCCTCGTGACCGCGCGGGAACTGCCCGAAGCCGCGGCGATGGATTTCCGGATGCCCCAGGGGCGGCACGGCTGGCTCCCGCAAACACTGGTCACGCTGTGGGAAAAGCCGCGCGGTGCCCGGGCCCGCGGATTATAATGAGGCATCACGTTCGCACGAGGAGGACCCCCATGACCCGCACGATGCGCCTGGCCGCCGTAGCCCTGATCGCCGCCGGGGCCGTCTGGATGCTGGCCGGCCGCCATCTGGCCGTCGCCGCCGAGGAAGTCTCCACGAGCGAGGGTCCGATCAAGATCCTGGACCTGCCGCTGGAAGGCGCCATGGCAGGGAAGCTGTACTTCGAAATCAACCCCAAGGAACCCGGGGCCCCGTCCGCCTTCAAGGTGGATGTCAACAACTGGGCGGCCATCGAAGTGCTGACGGCGGCGCGCGCGTCGCAGTCCACCATCCGCGTCTCCTACAAGGCCGACTTCTCCGTCACGGAGATCGAGGTCCTGGAGGCGGTGAAGGTGGTCCGGCCCCGCCGCTAAGCCGGGCCGGGACTCCGGACCTGCCGGCCTCCTCCGGCCGGACGGCCGCCCCGGAAACCGTGCCCATTCGTCTCGCGCTCACCGCCTGGGGGATGTTTGTCCTGGCGAAACTCCTCCCGGCACTGGTCCACGGGACGGCCGGACTCCGGGCCCTCGGGGCGGTGTCCCCCTGGCCCGGCTCCCCCGCGGCCCTGGGCCTGGCCCTGCTCAACCATGCCGCCGTGCTGGGGGTCGTCACGGCGGTCGTCCTGCCCGCGTGGGCCCTGGGACGGGGCGCCTGGGAATTTCTTGGGGCGCCGGCCGGCCCCGGCGGCACGCTGGCGGCGCGCGCGGCCTATCCGCTCGGCTTCGGCCTGGTCAGCCTGCTCCTGCTTGGGCTGCTCCTCGTCAACCTCTGGTTTCCGGTCCTGCTGGTTGGCGTTCCCCTCCTCGCCGTGGCGGCGGCGGGACGGTGGCCGC
>JAHFSL010000131.1 GCA_023265785.1 Candidatus Coatesiibacteriota bacterium
GTCGTGGATACGGCGCTGACGCTGGGGGGCGAAACGGGGATGGTGACCGTGGAGGGACGGGCGGGCTACCTGCTGGCCTCCCTGCCGGTGGAAGCCATCCTCCCCGGGGGTGTCAGCCAGGTGCTTTCGCGGAACTTCTTTGATCCCGGCCGGGGCGAAGCGGTGGATGTGCAGGTGCGTATTCCGCGCGCGGGACGGGTCCGGGTCAGCGTGTTCAACCGGTCCGGCGACCTGGCGGCCGTCCTCGCGGACGAGGCGGCGGCCGCGGGCGACCGGGCCTTTGCGTGGAACGGCCGGACGTCGGCCGGGGAGCTGGCGGCCAACGGCGTTTACTACATCTCGGTGCAGGCGGGGTCCATCCTGGTCTCGCGCCGGGTCATCGTGCTGAAGCGTTGAACGCCCGATGAGCACCCCCACGTTAAAGTTCGAGAAGCGCGCCGGACCCCGGTGGACCTTCGAACTGGAGGGCGCCGCCAATGTGACCAACCGGCGGGTCAACGACGGGGGGCTCGGGATCAAGGTCCTCACCGTGAATGTCGGAGCCGGCGGCCTGATGCTGACGCACGATGGGGAGGTCAATATCGGAGATCTCCTGCGGGTGACCTTCCGCGCACCCTACGGCCAGGAGCCACCCGCCGTGGCGGCGCAGGTGGTGTGGCAACGCAGGAACGGGATGCGCCTGCTGGGCGCCTTCACGGCCGGGCTGTCGTTCCGGCCCGCGTCCCAGGAGGACGCGGTGCGGTTGGCGGCGTTGGCCAGGGCGGGCGTGGAGTCGCGGCAAGCCGCCGCCACGCCCGGTCCGGAATCCGGAGGAGGTGCACGATGAAACCGATCACCATGACCCTGCCCGATCTCGCGGTGGAAGGGTGCGTTGACGGGATCGAGATCGTGATGCTCGAGGAGGAGACCTGGTCGCTGGGTCCCGAGGTTCCGGCGGGCACGGGACCCGGGGGAGTGGCGCCTCCCGCCTGAAAGCCTTGCGGGGCCGCATGTCCGGCGGCGCCTGCTACAATACCTCCTTCCATGATTCTGGATGCCCTCCGCACGCTGACCACGGCGAGGTCCCTACCGGCCAAGATGGCGGAATCCACCATGGCCGCGATCATGGAGGGGCAGGCGTCCCCGTCCCAGATTGCCGGGCTGATCCTGGGCATGCGGGTGCGGGGGGAGACCGTGGATGAGGTGATCGGGTTTGCCCGGGCCATGCGGACCCGGGGGGTCCGGATCACCGCTTCCCGCAAGCCCGTGGCGGACACCTGTGGCACGGGCGGGGGTGGGCCCACGACCCTCAATGTTTCCACCGCGGCGGCCCTCGTGGCGGCCGGGGCGGGGGTCACGGTGGCCAAGCATGGCAACCGGGCCATGACCAGCCGGGCCGGGAGCGCCGATGTCTTCGCCGCCCTGGGGGTCCGGATTGATGCCCCGGCCGAGGTGGCCGAGCGGTGCCTCAACGAGGTCGGGCTGGCCTTCTGCTTCGCCCAGGTCTTCCACCCGGCGATGAAGCACGCCGCCGTGCCCCGCCGCGAGCTGGGCGTGCGGACGATCTTCAACCTGCTGGGGCCGCTCACCAATCCCGCCGGGGCCCAGGTCCAACTGCTTGGGGTCGCCAGCAACGACCTGCTGGAGCTGGAGGCGCGCGCGCTGGCGGGGCTGGGCACCGGCCGGGCGCTGGTCGTACACAGCGTGGACGGGCTGGACGAACTCACCACCACGGGGCCCACCCGGGCGATCGAGGTGCGGGGCCACCGGATCACCCGCCGGCTGACCCTGACTCCCGGGGCCTTCGGGTTCCGGCGGGCGAAGCTTTCCGACCTGGCCGGCGGCTCGCCCGAGGACAATGCCCGGGCCGTGGACCGACTGCTGGACGGTGCCAAGGGGGCGTTCCGCGACATCGCCATCTATAACGCCGGGTTCCTGTGCTGGCTGGCGGGGGTCGCCAAGACCCCGCGCGAGGGCATTACGCTTGCCGAGCAATCCATTGACTCGGGATCGGCCCGGGTGAAACTGGAACAACTGCGGGCGGTGGCGTCGGCATGAAGCAATCGTCCCTGCTCAAGCGCATCCTGACCGCCAAGCGGGCCGAGACCCACCGGGCGCGCAAGGTGGCCTCCCAGCAGACCTTGATGGAACGGCTCATGGGGGCGCCCCCGGTCCGCCCGTTCAAGGAGTCCATCCGCCGGCGCCAGGCCTACCAGATCCATCTCATTGCCGAGATCAAGAAAGCGTCGCCGCTCAAGGGTGTCCTGCGGGCCAAGCTGGACCCCGCCGCTCTCGCCAAGGAGTTCGAGGTGGCGGGAACCTCCGCGCTGTCCGTGCTGACCGACGAGAAGTTCTTCCAGGGTTCCGTGGCCAACCTGAACCTGGCGCGTGGTGCGTGTTCCCTGCCGGTCCTGCGCAAGGACTTTGTCGTGGACACGTACCAGGTCTACGAGTCGCGGCTGATGGGCGCCGATGCCATTCTGTTGATCGTCCGCCTGCTCGCCCAGCAGAAATTGAAGGAGCTCCTGACGCTGGCCAAGAACCTCTCGCTGGCGACGATCACTGAGACGCACACGGCGGTCGAGGTGAAGCGCGCGGTGGACGCGGGGGCCGACATGATCGGGGTCAATACGCGGGACCTGGACACCTTCAAGACGCGGTTCGAAACGGCCGGCGAACTGCGGGGCAAGATTCCCACGGGGGTGATCGCGGTGTGCGAGAGCGGCGTGGAATCGCCACGCCAGATCGAGACCCTCCGGGACCTGCGCTATGACGCGGTCCTGATCGGGGAGGCCCTGATGCGGGCGCGCCATCCCCGGGCGCTGATCCAGGAACTCCTGCACGGCTGATTCCGGGGCGCCGATGGTCCGGGTGAAGATCTGTGGAGTGACCAACCTGGCGGACGCGCGCGCCGCGGTGGAAGCCGGGGTGGATGCGCTGGGGTTCAATTTTGATCTCGCGAGTCCGCGCCGAATTACACCCACCGCGGCCCGAGACATCATTGCCTACCTCCCGCCGTTCGTGACATCCGTCGGGGTGTTCATGACGGTGGCGGGATCGCCGATCCGAGCCATTCGGGACTATTGCCGGCTCGGCGCCGTCCAATTACATGGTGGGGCGCCTGCCGTGCTGGTGCGGACCCTGCGCAAGGGCCCGGTGATCCGGGTCATCCGGGTGCGGGACCGGCGCGATCTGGCGGGGGTGGACTCCCCGCGTGTGGCGGCGCTGCTGTTCGACGCGTTCGACCCCGTCCGGGCCGGTGGGACGGGGAAACCTTTTGACTGGGCCCTCCTGCACCGGGCCCGGCCGCGCACGCCGTTCCTGCTCGCCGGGGGACTCAACCCCGGCAATGTTGCGCGTGCCATTCGCCTGATCCGACCCTACGGCGTGGATGTGAGTTCCGGGGTGGAGCGCGCCCCGGGACGCAAGGACCACGCCCGCATGCGCCGGTTCGTGGCGGCGGCCAAGTCCGCATGATCAGGCGCGCCGGATGGTTCGGGGAGTACGGCGGCCAGTTCGCCCCGGAAACGCTCATGCCCGCGCTCGCCCAGTTGGAGCGGGAGTACCTGGCAGCCCGGCGGGACCCCCGGTTCCGCCGTGAACTCGCCGGCCTCCTCCGGCATTACGTGGGCCGCCCGTCGCCGCTCTACCTCGCGGAGCGGCTCTCGCGCGACCTGGGCCGGGGGATCCGGGTCTGGCTCAAGCGGGAGGACCTGAACCACACCGGGGCGCACAAGATCAACCAGGTGATCGCGCAGGTCCTCCTCGCGCGGCGCATGGGCAAGACCCGGATCATCGCCGAGACCGGGGCGGGCCAGCACGGGGTGGCCACGGCCACGGTCGCCGCCCGGTTCGGCCTGCCCTGTGTCGTGTACATGGGCGAGGAGGACACCCGGCGGCAGGCGTTGAATGTATTCCGGATGGAACTGCTCGGCGCCCGGGTCGTGCCCGTGACCGCCGGGACCCGCACGCTCAAGGACGCCATGAATGAGGCCTTCCGGGATTGGGTGGCCAACGTCGGGGACACCCACTATGTGATCGGCAGTGTCGCGGGGCCCCACCCGTTTCCCACCCTGGTGCGGGAGTTCCAGGCGGTGATCGGGCGGGAAGCGCGCCGCCAGATGCTCGCCCAGGCCGGACGCCTGCCGACCCATGTGGCGGCGTGTGTGGGCGGGGGCAGTAACGCCATGGGGCTCTTCGCGGGATTCCTCGCCGACGCGCGGGTCCGGTTGGTCGGCGTGGAGGCCGCGGGGCGGGGCGTGGACACCCGGGCGCATGCGGCCACCCTGACCCGGGGGCGACCGGGCGTCCTCCACGGCAGCCGGTCCTACGTGCTCCAGGATGCCGGGGGCCAGGTGCTGGACACCCACTCCATTTCCGCGGGGCTGGATTACCCCGGGGTCGGACCGGAACATGCCGCCCTGCATGACACCGGCCGCGCCACCTATGTGGCCGCGACCGATCGGGAGGCCCTGGAGGGGTTTCGGTGGCTGGCCCGGCGCGAAGGGATCCTGCCCGCGCTGGAGCCCGCGCACGTCTTCGGCTGGCTCCGGGTCCGGGGGCGCCGCGTCCTACCGCGCAACGCCCGGGTGCTGGTCAACCTCTCCGGCCGTGGCGACAAGGATGTCCATGTCGTCGCCGCCGCCCTCGGGCGCACGCTCGCCCGGTGACCGCCGCCCTGCCCCTGCGGGCCTGGCTTGACCGCCTGCGGACCGGCGGGCGCACCGCCTTCCTGCCGTATGTGACCGTGGGACATCCGGCCCTTACCGTCATGCCGGGCATCCTGTCCATGCTGGCCGACGCGGGAGCGGATGGGGTGGAACTGGGCATGCCGTTTTACGACCCAATTGCCGACGGACCGGTGATCCAGCAGTCCTCCTTTGCGGCCCTGCGCGGGGGCGTGCGGTTCCGGGACGCCCTGCGGTGTGCCGAGCGGGCCGCTGCGCTGGGGCTCAAGGTGACCCTGATGAGTTACCTCAACCCGCTCCTGCAGGCGGGGCGCGGAGCGGCCATCCGGGCGGCGGCCGATGCCGGCGTCACGGGGCTGATCGTCCCGGACCTGCCGGTGGAGGAGGCGGGCGGATGGGGAAAGCAATCCGCGCGCTCCGGCATCGCGCTGGCGCTGTTCGCCGCCCCGACCACTCCGGCCGGTCGCCTGCGGGCCATTGACCGGCAGGCGCGCGGGTTCATCTACTACATTCCGGTCATGGGTGTGACCGGCGAGCGGGCCGGCGTCCCCCGGGCCACGATCGCCCGGGTGCGGAGCGTCTGCCGGCTGGTCCGGGCCCCGGTGGTCGTGGGATTCGGCATCGGGCACCCCGACCAGGCCCGCGCCTACGCCCGGGTGGCCGCCGGCGTGATCGTGGGCAGTGCGCTGGTCCGGCGGCTGGCGGGGTGGAGGCAGGGCCCCGAAAACCGCCGCCGGATTGCGCACTGGACGCGCGCCATGGCGCGCGCCGTCCATGCTTCCGGATCAAGGTAGGATCAAGGGAGATGGCGATGTTCTCCGGGCGCGAACCCGATCCCCTCCAGCAGTCCCTCCGGACCCGCGAAAAGGAGATCCGGGCGCTCGAGGCGAAGGTGTCCCAGCAGGAGGAGACCCTCCAGAACCTGAACCGCCTGCTGGACCAGCAGGACCGCTCCATGGCCGCGCTGACCACCTTCCAGCACCTGTGGACCAGCGCCACCTCGGCGCGGGAGGTGGCGGCGACATTCCTGGACCTGGCGATCCGGGCCGCCCGGTGCGAGGGCGGCGTGCTGGCCCTGCGCGAGGCGGTGGGCACGCACCTGGCCGTGGCCGCCGCGGTGGGGGACCGCGCCGACCAGTTCCGCGGCCGGCTGTACCAGGACGGGGAGGGGCTGATCGGCGAGGTGACGAGCTCGGGCCAGCCCCTCCTGGTGCCGGATGCGCGTCGGGAGCCCCGCCTGCGGCGGGAGGGGACGGACCACGTGGTCCGGGAGCCGCGGAACGCGTTCTGTGTGCCCCTGATCGGCGCGACCCGGACCTGGGGGGCCGTGCTCCTCGTGAACACCCAGGACCGCAAGCGGTTCAACAAGGCGGACGTGGACCTCCTGACCATCTTTGCGGTCCGGATGGCGCGCGAGCTGGACCGCGAGGCCGAATTCACCCGGACCCGGGAGGAGACGGCCCGGGTCTCCGCCCTGCTCCGGGTGTCGGAACTCCTGCACGTGGCGGGAGACCGCCAGAAGACCGCGGACCTGCTGGTCCAGCTCGCCTGCCGCATGGCGCGCGCCCAGGGGGCGGCGGTCTACCTGCTGGATGAGGGGGCGCAGGTGCTCTCCTGCGCGGCCTCCAGTGAGCGGCTGGCGCGCCCGGTCCAGGTGAACGTCGGGACGGGGGCCCCGGGTTGGGTGGCACTGGAGGGCAAGGCCCTCAATTCCGCGGGCGAGGCGTACCGGTGGGCCGCGGGGCAGGTGGGCCCCGTGTACTCCTTCCCGGCCGAGTCGGTCGTGGCGGTGCCCATCCGGGGGGCGCGCCGCCTGCTGGGGGTCCTCGAGGTGGTCAACCGGACGGCCGGCGGGCAGTTCGACACGGGCGACGTGAACCTGCTGGCCCTGCTGGCGCGCGAGGCGGGGTTGGCGCTGGACCACAAACAGCAGGGCGTCGAGGACCAGCGCACCATCCTTGAGTTGATGCGCGGGATCGCCAAGTACCTCGACTCCAAGGCCCCGCACCTCTCCGGCCACTCCGAGCGTGTCGCCGCGGTCTCGCGCACGCTGGCCGAGGAGCTGGGGCTCTCGCCCTCCGAGATCCACGACGCCTACCTGGCCGGCCTCCTGCATGATCTCGGGAATGTCGCGGTGGAGGATGAGTTGTTCCTCTCGCCCCGACCCCTCACGCCCGACGAGGTCACCCGCATGCGCCAGCATCCCGCGGTGGGGGCCGAGATCCTGGGCGGCGTGGCGGCCCTGCGCCACCTGATGGCGGGCCCGCTCTACCACCACGAG
>JAHFSL010000564.1 GCA_023265785.1 Candidatus Coatesiibacteriota bacterium
GCAATTCATGCGCGACGCCGGCACGGGGGAGAACCCCCAGATGGCGCGGCCAGGCATTGATACCGGGATGGGGCTGGATCGGATGGCCTCCGTCCTCCAGTCCGTGGATTCGGTCTTCGACACCGATGTGTTCCGGGCCATCATTGAGCGGATCGGGGAGCTGGTGAAGGCCCGTTCGGGGGAGGATTCCCCCGAGGTGGTGCGCGCCCGCCGGATCGTGGCCGACCATGCCCGGGCCGCCACCTTCCTGGTGGCCGACGGCGTGGTGCCCAGCAACGAGGGCCGGGGATACATCTTGCGGCGGCTGATCCGCCGCGCCACCCGGCAGACCGCCCTGTTCGGCGAGGCCCGGCCCATCGTGGCCGAGATCGTGCCCGTCATCGTCCGGCAGATGGGGAAGGCCTACCCGGAGGTCGCCGAGCGGGAGGCGACGATCCGGGGGATCCTCCTCACGGAGGAGGAGCGGTTCGTCGAGACGCTGGCCCGCGGGCTCGAGGAGCTCGAGAAGGAGCGCGCGGCCGGCACGGCCAGCCTGCCCGGGGACCGCGCCTTCTTCTTCTATGACACCTTCGGGTTTCCCCGCGAGCTGACCGAAGACATCTGGGTCCGGGAGATGCGCCGTGCCCTGACGCCCGCGTTTGAGGGCGAGTACGCCGCCGCCTTGGCCGCCCAGCAGGAGCGCGCCCGCGCGGCGTGGAAGGGATCGGGCGCCCGGGCCCTGACCGACGTGCACCACGCGCTGGCCCAGGAGCTGGGCGCGACGACGTTCACGGGGTATGAAGCGCTCGCCGGCGCCGTGCAGGTCGCCGCCATCGTCCGGACGGGCGGTGAGGGCGGCGCGGAGGGCGTGCGCGCCAAGGCGGCCGCCACGGGCGAGACCGTCGAGGTCGTGCTGAGCGCGACCCCCCTGTACGCGGAGTCGGGCGGCCAGGCCGCCGACCGGGGCCGGCTGGCCTGGGACGGGGGCGAGGCCGAGGTCCTGGACATCCAGAAGCCGCTCGGGGGGATGTTCATCCATACCATCCGGGTGCGGTCCGGGTCACTGGCGGAGGGTGCGACGGTGCGCGCCGAGGTGGACGCGGACCGGCGGGCCGCCAGCGCCCGGCACCACACGGCCACCCACCTCCTGCACGCCGCCCTGCACCGGTTCGTCGGCAAGGGCGCCAACCAGGCGGGATCGCTGGTCGCCCCCGACCGGCTCCGGTTCGACTTCATGGCGCAGAAAGCGGTGGACGGGGGCGCCCTGCGGGAGATCGAGCGGCTCGTGAACGCCCAGGTCCTGGCCAACCTGGCGGTGACCACCACCGTGACCTCCCTGGCGGACGCCAAGAAGAAGGGCGCCATGATGCTGTTCAGCGAAAAGTACGGCGACACCGTCCGGCTGGTCGAGATCGGCGAGGTCTCGCGCGAGCTGTGCGGCGGAACGCATGTGACGGTGACCGGCGCCATCGGCCCGGTCCTGCTGGCGGGCGAGTCGGCGGTGGCTTCCGGGGTACGCCGGATCGAGGCCCATGCGGGCGGGATCGCCCTGGCCGAACTGGAACGCATGCGCGAGACGCTCGAGCACAGTGCCGCCCTCCTCAAGGTCACCCCCCGGGAGGTGGAGGCGCGCATCACCCGGCTCCTGGAGGAGCGGCGTGAATTGGAGCAGGCCCTGCGCGCCGCCCGGTCGGCCTCGGCCGGCAAGGAATTGGCGGCCAAGGCTGCGGTGGCCACCGACATTCGCGGCGTCCGGGTCATGCTGGCCGAAACGGCTGCCACCGATCCGGGGTCCCTGCGGGAGCTGGCGGATCGGGCGCTGGACGCGCTCAAGGAGGGTGTGGTCCTGCTGGCCGCCCGCGCCGACGGCAAGGTGCACCTGATCGGCCGGGTGAGCGCGGCCCTCTCGGCACGCATTCCCGCCTCCGAACTCGTCAAGGCCGCCGCCGCCGCCGTGGGCGGGACCGGCGGGGGCAAGACGGAGATGGCGCAGGCCGGCGGCAAGGACCCGGAGAAACTCCCCGAGGCGTTCGCCCGTGCCCGCGAGTACCTCGAAGCCAAGCTCGCCTAAGCGGGGGAGGGCCGTCCCGCCGGCGGAGGGCGGCGCCCTGCTGGCGCGGTATGCCCTGTACCTGACCGCCGAGCGCGGGGTCGCCGAGAACACCCGGCTGGCCTACCTGCGCGACGCGCGCAACTACCTCGCGCGCCTGACGGAGTGGAAGGTCGTGCCCGCGGCGGCGACGCCGGACACGGTCCAGCGCTACCTCGCCTGGATGCAGGACGAGTCGTACCGGCGCACGAGCATCATGCGGGCCATCGCGTCGCTCAAGGGCCTCCA
>JAHFSL010000565.1 GCA_023265785.1 Candidatus Coatesiibacteriota bacterium
GGGGAGTTTGACCGGCGCGCGTTCGTGAAAGCCGTCAAGATCGCGGTAGGGCGCGTCGGTGGAAATCTGAAAGGCGTGCGGGGCGCCGGTCGCCCTCTGAAAATACGGGAGGGCGGGAGAGACCGGCTCGTCTCCCTTCTTGACCTCGACAAGCATCCACGGCTTCCCGTCCCGGATGACGGCAAAATCCACCTCCCTCTGGTCCTTGTCCCGAAGGTAGTGGAGCGCAAATGAACCCAGGCCCAGATCGGTCCATCCCTCGACGGCCTTGAGCAGATGACAGGCGACGAAGGTTTCGGCGCGGGCGCCGGGATCCCCGATGCCAGACCAGTCGCGCAAGTACCATTTCGGCTCCTTGACCAGCGACCGGGAGATTCTCCTGTGCCACGGGCGGACCAGGAATCCATGATGCATCGAGACGAGCGTGGCGATCCACCGCTGGACCGTCGGGGGGGTGCTGGAGACCAGCTCGGCGAGATTGCGGTAGACGAGCCGGGTTCCCGAGCGACCGGTCAGCAGTCTCGCCAGCGAGTCCACCTGCGCCACCTCCTGAATCCTGGTCACATCCCGCAGGTCCTCCCGGATCAACTGGGCGAGGAGCAGTTCCCGCCAGGCCCGGCTGAATCGGGCGTCGCGCTTCACGAATGGCTCCGGAAAGCCGCCATGGATCAGGAGCGCCCGCAGGTCATCGTCGGCAATGCGGACCGGCGGGCGTACGGGTGCGTCGGGCACATCGGTGCGGGCGATCTCACCCACGCTGAACGGATGAAGGTGATGGAGGAAATAGCGGCCCATCATGCTGTCGCCTCCGCGGCGGTAGACATCGAGGCGCGAACTGCCGGTCACGATGAGGCGGACCTGCCCCTCGTGGGTGTCGAAGAAGCCCTTCAAGAACCGCTTCCAGCCGCGCCACTTGTGCAGTTCATCGAGCGCCGCGATGGGCTTTCGCCCGCCGGGCGCCGGCAGGCCCAGGCGACGGGCGAGCGCGGAAGTCCCCTCCAGGACGGGCCTGCGATCCTCGGCGTTGTCGAGATTCAGGTAGACATCGGCAACGGCGCGGCAGGCGGTGGTCTTGCCCACCTGCCGCGGGCCGGCGAGGAAGACCATCTGACGGTACGCACCCAGATGGTGTCGCAACACGCTGTCATAGAGGCGGGGGCGGAGCGGGGGCATGCGACCATTGTAATGGATATGTTACATGAGTCAAGACCAATATAATGTATTAGTTATTATAGTCGCCATGACCGGGGCCCGGCAGAACCAGGTCCCCCCGTTGCCGGCGATCATGCCGACCGGTCGCCGGCCGCCAGGACCGCCTTGAACTGCTCGTCGTACAGTTTGCGATAGATGCCCGAGCCGGCCTCCAGCAGGGCGCGATGATTGCCGATCTCGGCGACCCGGCCCGCCTGGAGGACGATGATCTTGTCGGCGTTCATGACCGTGGACAGCCGGTGGGCGATGATGAACGTCGTCCGGCCCTGCATGAGCCGGTCCAGCGCATCCTGGATCATCGCTTCGGAGGTGGAATCCAGCGACGAGGTGGCCTCATCCAGCACGATGATCCGGGGCGATTTGAGGAACACCCGGGCCAGCGCGATCCGCTGGCGCTGGCCGCCCGAGAGCTTGACCCCCCGCTCCCCGATCTCCGTGGCGTACCCCTCGGGCAGGTCCATGATGAACTCGTGGGCGTTGGCCATCCGGGCCGCCTCCACCACCTCGCCTTCGGCGGCGTTGCGCCGCCCGTACCGGATGTTCTCACTGATGGTGCCCGTGAACAGGACGCTCTCCTGGAGCACCACGCCGATCTGGCCGCGGAGCGACCGCAGGGTTGCCTTGCGGATGTCGTGGCCGTCAATCAGGATCCGGCCCTGCTGGGGATCGTAGAACCGGAGGATCAGGTTCAGGATCGTGGTCTTGCCCGACCCAGACTCCCCCACCAGCGCCACCCGCTCGCCGGCCGCCACCACGAAGTCCAGGTCATGCACCACGGCCAGGCCCGCGGTGTAGGCGAAACTCACTCGGTCAAAGTGCACGTCGCCGCGGATGGACGGGAAGTGGCGGGCGCCCCGGACCTCGGTCACTTCCGGGGCCAGGTCGAACAGCTCGAACACCCGATCCAGCGCCGCCAGCGCGTTGGTGAAGATGACGTTCAACTCCGTGAACCGGGAGAGCGGGTCGTACAGCAAGGCCAGGTAGCCGCTGAAGGCCACCACGGTCCCCACGGTCAGCGTCCCCTCCAGCACCTTATTGAACCCGTACCAGGCGATCAGCACCGGCCCCACGGAGGTGAGGGTGATGGAAACCGCCAGCGCCATGG
>JAHFSL010000132.1 GCA_023265785.1 Candidatus Coatesiibacteriota bacterium
ACGGCGCCCTTCCGAATGGTGGGGCCGCGCATGCACTGGCGCGAAAAGGCACAGCCGGGATGGGGGTCGTTGAGCAGGACCGTGCCGGGGGCGATGAAGACGCCATCTTCCAGCGTGGTGAACTGGGCCACATAGACGCCGGTGTGGATATGGACATCGTTGCCGATCACGCACCCGTAATCAATCGTGGAATGGCTCCAGACCTGCACCCGGTCGCCGATGAGGCTCTCTTCCCTGATGACCGTGTGGTGGCCGGACTGGAACCGCTCCCCGATCCGGGTTCCCAAATACAGGATGGCGCCGGCCCGGATGGACGAGCCGTCCCCCACGGTCAGGGTGAGGTCGGCCACGGCCCGGCCGGGGCGGTAGCCGATGACGCACCCGGCGTCGGCCGTGACGCCCTTCCCCAGCCGGACATGCCGCGCGGCGCCCGGCGCGAGCGCCCGTCGGGGGTTCAGCCGACTCGCACCGGCCGGCCGCGGGCGGCCAGCGACCGGTCCAGAGCCTCCAGGACCTTGACCACCTTGAGGCCGAAGACGCCGTCGGTCAGGGGCCGCCGGTTGGTCCGGACACACTCGATGAAGTGCGCGGCCTCGGCGCGGAGGGGCTCCTCCACGGTGACATGCGGGATATGAATGTCGCCATCCCGGAGCATGAGGTGGAACTGGCCGAAGTCGCTGAAGGCCTTGTCCCGGTCCACCCCGCGGTCGTAGAGGCGGAGCGGCTCCTGCGTGTTGATGTCGTCAAACACGGCCATCTGCTTGGACCCAATGACGGTCAGTCGGCGGACCTTATGGGGGTCCAGCCAGGAGACCTGTAGGTGACCGATCACCTTGCTCCGCCGGAAGTGCAGGGTGCCGAAGGCCACATCCGCGTTGCCGGGACGCAGGTAGCTCTGGCCGCTCGCCGTCACCGTGGTCACCTCATCGCCCGTCAGCAGGAGGAGCATCGCGACATCGTGGGGCGCCAGATCCCAGAGGACATTCACATCGTCCCGGACAGGACCCAAGTTGGTGCGCACGGAGTAGAGGTAGCGCAACTGGCCCAGCGCCCCCGACTTGACCAGCGCCTTCAGCCGTTGGACGGCCACATGGTAGTGGAAGATGTGGCCGACCATGAGCTGGCGCTTGCGTTTGGCGGCGTGCGCCACGAGCGCCGCCCCCTCGCGGGAGGTCGCGGCCAGCGGCTTTTCCACGAGGACATGGGCGCCGGCGTCGAGCGCGGCTCGCACGACCGGGGGATGGGTCGTGGCCGGGGTCACCACGACCACGGCATCGGGACGGGTTTCGGTGAACATCCGGCGGGCGTCGGTGTAGAAGGCGGCCTGCGCGATCTGGCGGGCGAACCGCTTGTGGGCCTTGGGGTCCGCGTCGGCGACGGCCACCAGTTCGACCCCGTCCATGTTCTGGTAGACGCGGACATAGTTAATCCCCCAGCGCCCGCATCCCGCCACCGCCACCCGAATCGTCCGAGAATTCGGCATCGATATTATCGTACCGGATCAGCCCGGTTTGGGGCGGCTCCCGGGTTTGATGGCGACGGACCCGGCCCTGCACAGGGGGCAGTCGGCGGGCTGGTACTTCACCAGGGGCAGGGTCACCAGCGATCGGGGCGGGGCCGGCAGGTGGGAATCCCCTCCGGTCCGGTCCACGATGGACCCGAACCCCAGAATGGTGGCGCCGGTGGGTGCGATGAGGGCATGGAGTTCCATGACCGACTTGCCCGTGGTGATGGCATCCTCGATGAGGACCACGCGGTCCTCCGGTTTGACGGAAAACCCGCGCCGCAGGGCCATCACCCCATCCGCACGCTCGGAAAAAATGCACGGCACATCGAGCGCCCGGGCCACCTCGTGGGCGATGATGACACCCCCCAGCGCGGGTCCGGCGACAAGCGTGGGCCGGTCTCCGGCGAACAGCGCCGCGATCCCGGCGCCAAGGCTTCCCGCGTGGCGCGGGTGGCGAAGGGCCAGGGCGCACTGAACATACCGGTCGCTATGCAGGCCTGATGACAGCTGGAAATGTCCGGTCAACAGGGCACCGGTATCGAGCAGGATCCGGGATGTGGCTTCGGGAGTCATTGGGGGGCCTCCTCCATCTCATGTGTCATTCGATGCGCCGCGGCCACGGGGTCGGGCTGGGCGACGATCGGCCGGCCGACCACGATGTAATCAGCGCCGGCCGCCACGGCCTCGGCGGGGGACATTGTGCGCTTCTGGTCCCCGGCGGAGTCGGTGGAGGAGCGGATTCCGGGCACGACCGTCGCCAGCGCGGTGCCAAACCGGGCGCGCACGGCCTTGAGTTCAAGGGGTGAACACACGATGCCGTGGAGACCGGCGCCGCGCGCGAGGTCAGCGAGGGCCAGCACCCGCTCCTCGATGGAGGCGGTCACCGCCCATTCCGTTCGGACCTGCTCCTGGTCAAAGGAGGTCAGAACGGTGACGCCGAGGAGCTTGAGCGTTCCCCCCGTTTCGGCCACGGCGGCCTGCGCCGCCGCCATCATCTTGCTTCCCCCCGTCGTGTGGACGGTCAGGTAGGCAACACCCATCCGCGCCACCTGCCGGGTGAGCCGCGCCACGGTTTCGGGAATGTCATTGAGTTTGAGGTCGAGGAAGACCGGGCGGCCCAACGCGCGCAAGGCCGCGATGTACGCCTCGCCATCCTGATACACATGGGCCGGGCTGGCCTTGAAGACCCCGATCGAGGACGCCGTGCGCCGGGCGAGCTCCAGCGCCAGCGCGGGGGTCTCCACATCCAGCGCGAGAACCAGCCGATCCCGGGCGGTCATGGGAGCGCCTCGATGCGCACGGAAGCGGTCCCCTCGTGTTCGTATCCCAGGATGCGGGCGCCGCGCAGGGTCAGGTCAATGATTCGGCCCTCGATGTAGGGCCCCCGGTCATTGATGACGACGACGATGGAGCGGCCCGTGTCGGTGCGGGTCACTTTTACGCGCGTCCCCAGCGGCAGGGTCTTGTGCGCCGCGGTCATGGCGTTCTGGTCATAGGGCCGGCCCGAGGCCGTGGCCTTGCCGTGCTCGTATACCCGGCCCTTGGACGACATGCCGTACCAGGAGGCGAGGCCCTCCTCCACGAAGTGGTTGCGGGCGGCCGAGTGCCCGCCCTGCTCGCGTTCGTAGGTGTGGTGGCCTTCCATGGGCACGCATCCCACAACCAGCAGGAGGGCACCGGCCGTCCGCGCCATCATGCCCGTGCTCCGCCAACGAGGTCCCGGACGGCGCCCACGCCATGTCCCGCAAGCCAATCTCCCAACCCGGCGGTGACGGTGAGCGCGGCCTGGGGATCAAGAAAGTTGGCCGTCCCGACGGCCACGGCCGTCGCGCCGGCGAGGAGGAACTCCACGGCGTCCTCCCCGGTCCGGATGCCACCCATCCCCAGGATGGGCAGGTTCACCGCGGCGGCCACCTGCCAGATGCACCGGAGCGCCACCGGCTTGATGGCCGGCCCCGAAAGACCACCGAACCCGTTGGAGAGCACGGGCTTGCGCCGCTCCGCGTCAATGGCCATCCCCAGGACCGTGTTGATCAGCGAGAGGCCGTCGGCCCCGCCGCGTTCCGCCGCTTTCGCAATGGCGGCAATGTCGGTGACATTGGGAGAGAGTTTCACCAGGAGGGGCCCCTTGTAGGCCCGGCGGGCGCGGCCGGTCACTTCCTCGGTGAGGGCGGGGTCCACCCCGAACTCCATCCCCCCGCACGAGACATTGGGGCAGGACACATTGAGTTCGATGCCCGCCACGCCCCGGGCATCGCCGAGCATCCGGCACACGGTTTCGTATTCCTCCATCGTGGCCCCGGCGACATTGCACAGAATCGGCAGGTCCAGCGCCGCCAGCCGGGGCAGGTGGTCGCGCATGAAGGCTTCCACGCCCACATTTTGGAGGCCGATGGCATTCAGCATGCCGCCCGCCGTTTCGGCGATCCGCTGGGGGGCATTCCCGGCGCGCAGCTCCCGGGTCAGGCTCTTGACCACGATGCCGCCCAGCCGGGCAAGGTCAAAGTGGGCGCCCAGTTCCTCGCCGTACCCGCAGGTGCCGGACGCCAGCAGGACCGGCGTCTTGAGTTTGAGCCCGGCGAAGGAAACGGAAAGATCGGGTACGGCCATGGTCAGCGCGCCGGGCACGCGGCCCAGTCAACGGCCTGCGCCTTGTATACCGGGCCTTCACAGCAAATGCGGGAGTACCTGCCCACGCCCGTCGCCCCCGCCATGGGGAGGACACAGCCCAGGCACACGCCGATCCCACAGCCCATCTGGTTCTCGACCGCCACCTGGGCGGGAAGGTCGGGCCAGCGGCCGGCAATGGCCGCAAGCATGGGCATCGGGCCGCAGGCAAACAGGGCGACGCTCCCCTTCCCGGCCGCCATCCGGTCGGCCAGCAGATCCAGGACCGTGCCGCGATAGCCCGCCGAGCCGTCGTCTGTAGCCACCGCGGACTTCAGCCACCCGACTTCCGTCGCCAGCCGGTCCCGCCAGACCAGGTGCCGGGCGGCGCGCGCACCGACCAGCAGAGTGATCTCCCCCGCGAGGGTGCGCCGGTGCAATGCGCGGGCCAGGACCAGCAGGGGCGCGACCCCGTAGCCGCCCCCCACCAGAAAGGCGCGATCCACCGGTTCAGGGGTGAGGTCATAGCCCTGCCCCAGCGGTCCAAGCACATCCACTTCCCCGCCGGAAGCCAGCCCGGCCATCTGCGTGGTCAGGGCACCGACCTGCTTGAACAGGAGGGTGAGCCGGTCTCCTTCGAGCCCGGAGATGCTGAACGGTCGACGCAGGAAGGGATCCGTGGCGCCGGGTAGGCGCACATGCACGAACTGGCCGGGCACGGCGCGGCGGGCGATGCCGGGAGCCCGGATGGTGAGCTCGCGGTAGTCCGGGTTGTCGAGAGCCTCGTTGCGCTCCACGGCGCACCGCACCACCTCGCCCGCGGTGTAGCCCGCGGGCAGGCTCACGCCACGCCGGCCTTGAGCGGGGCCCCGCCCGGGCGGTAGTAGTCCTGGAGCGGCCGGACTTCCAGCGGCCGGGTACGCAGGCTGTCCAGCGCGCTCACCAGCGCCTGCGCGCCCGCCAGCGTGGTCACGCACGGAATCCGGTGCTGGACCGCGGCCAGCCGGATCGTGTAGGTGTCGTTCCGGGGGCCCTTGCCCTGCGGAATGTTGATGATGAGGTGGATCTCCCCGTTCTTGATGAGGTCAAGGACATTGGGCCGGCCGCCCTCGTGCACCTTCGGGACCTGGGTGAAGGCGATGTTGTTCTGCCGCAGGGCGCGGCCGGTCCCCTCGGTGGCCAGCACCTTGAATCCCAATTCCACCAACTGGCGGGCCACCACCGCGACGCCCCGCTTGTCATGGTTGCGCACGCTCAAAAAGACCGAGCCGGACCGGGGCAGTTTCTGGCCGGCCGCCTGCTGGGACTTGGCGAAGGCGGCGCCAAAGGTCGTGTCCAGCCCCATGACCTCGCCCGTGGATTTCATCTCAGGGCCCAGCACGATATCCGCACCCTGGAACCGGTCGAACGGGAAGACCGATTCCTTGATCCCGATATGGGCGACATCCGGCGCGTTCTTGATCCCGAGGTCGTCGAGGGAGCGGCCCAGCATGATCTTGGTGGCCACCTTGGCCCACGGAATGCCCGTCACCTTGCCGATGAAGGGCACCGTGCGGGAGGCCCGGGGATTTACTTCCAGGACGAACACCTGCTCATTCTTGACGGCGTACTGGGCGTTCATCAACCCCTTGACCTTGAGGGCAAGGGCCAGGTCCCGCGTGTGGGCCCGGATACGGTCGAGGATCTCCTTGCCCAGCGTGTGCGGCGGCAGGACCATGGCGCTGTCCCCCGAGTGGATCCCCGCCTCCTCAATGTGTTCCATCACGCCGGCGATCACCACCCGCTTGCCATCGCTGACACAGTCCACATCCACCTCAATGGCATCCTCGAGGAATTTATCAATGAGGACCGGGTGCTCCGGTGAGACGAGCATGGCAGCGGTCATGGAGGCCTCCAATTGGGACCGGTCGTAGACGATGTCCATGGCGCGGCCGCCCAGGACATATGAGGGCCGGATCAGGACGGGGTAGCCGATCTTTCCGGCGACCGAGGCGGCCTCCTTGAGCGACCGGGCGGTGCCCGCCTGCGGCCGGTCGAGTTTCAACTTCCGGAGAAGTTGTTCGAACCGGCGCCGATCCTCCGCGATATCAATCGAGTCAAATGAGGTGCCGAGGATTTTCACGCCGTGGGCGGCCAGCGGCTTGGCCAGTTTGAGGGGGGTCTGACCGCCCAACTGGAGGATGACCCCCAGTGGCTTTTCCCGGTCAAGGATCTCGATGACATCCTCGGCCGTGAGGGGCTCGAAATAAAGTCGGTCCGAAGTGTCATAGTCTGTCGAGACCGTCTCCGGGTTGCAGTTGATCATGATGACCTCGTGGTTCTCTTCACGGAGGGCGTAGGCGGCGTGGACACAGCAGTAGTCGAACTCGACGCCCTGCCCGATCCGGTTGGGCCCACTGCCCAGGATCGCCACCTTGGGGCGGCCGGTGGGCGGCGCCTCGGGCGTCTCCTCATAGGTGGAGTAGAGGTAGGGCGTCTTCGCCTCAAACTCGGCGGCGCAGGTGTCCACCATCTTGAACGCGGGATGGATGCCGGCCGCCCGCCGGGCCTTCGCCACCTCCTCCGCGCGGCCCCCCGTCCACCGGGCGATCTGGATATCCGAGAAACCGGCCCGCTTGGCCCGGCGCAGGGCTTCGGGGGTCAGCGGAAAGCCCTTCCCCGTCCGGGCCCGGCCGGCCGCCGTGCGGAGGGCCCGCTCGATGGCCACAATCTCCCCGATCTGCCGCAGGAACCACCGGTCAATCCGGGTCAGCCGGTGCAGTTCATCGGGGGTGATCCCCGCGGCCAGCGCATCACGCACATGGAGTATCCGGTTCGCCG
>JAHFSL010000133.1 GCA_023265785.1 Candidatus Coatesiibacteriota bacterium
GGGCCGCGGGGTACGCCCGCGGGGGAAACGCGTACCAGTACGGCACGTCCAGCCGTTACCCGGGCGCCCGGTACCAGATCAAGATGCGGTTCCTGACCCGGATCGCCTCGTACCGCCTGCGGAACATCAGCATCGTGCGGGGCAGTGAGCGCATTACCCTGGACGGCCGGATCCTCCAGCGCGATGTGGACTACTTCTTCGACTACGATTTCGGCCAGGTCACCTTCCTGCGGCCCGAGCAGATCCGGTATGACTCCCGCATCCAGGTGGACTACGAGTACCTGCCCTTTGGCGGCCAGTTCCAGAGCTTCCTGTGGGGGACCCGGGCGCAATACACCCTGACTGACAAGACAGGGATCGGCGGGACCTACCTGTCCAATACCGCCCAGGCACCGCAGGATGTCCCCTCCCCGACGGCCGCGCCCAAGGCGACCTCCATCGCCGGGCTGGACGGCCGGACGTTCCTCTCGCGCAACGACCTCTCGCAGGTGGTCCGGGTCCTCCCGGGCTTCCAGAAAACAGTCCTCCCGCTCGAAATGGAACTGCGCGGCGAGGTGGCCCGGTCTGACATCAACCCCAACTCGTTCAATCCCAGCGGTTCGGGCGAGCGCGGCGTGGCGATGATTGACGGGATGGAGGGCGTGGACGACACGGTGGAGACCGGCGTGGAGTCCTCCTCCTGGTTTCCCGTGGCCACCCCCGACGCGATGAAGGTCGGCCACACCCGGACAACCCGGCTGGCCTGGAAGACCGAGCAGGGAGGGCATTTCAGCGACATCGCGCGCACGCTCGACCTGCATTACGAGGGGCTCGTGGACGGGACCTGGGAGGGCCTCCGGTACAACCTTTCGCCCGTCGGGCTGGACCTGACCAATTACCAGTACCTGGAGATGTGGGTCTGGGTGGGGAAGCCCGGCACGGACCCGGATCCCAAGATCAACCTGCATGTCTCGCTGGGCGTGGTCAGCGAGGACTCCAACGGGGACGCCATCCTGAATTCGGAGGACAAGAACGGTGACTTCGTCCTGAACGGAACCGAGGACACCGGGATCAACAATGACGGGAATGCCTTCTGGGGGGCCAATGGGGCGATCACCCTGGACGACGGGCACGGCAACACGGCCTATCCCGGCCCGGGCGGGACCCTCCTCAACACGGAGGACATGAACGGCAACGGGGTGCTGGACCAGGACAACCGTGTCGTGGACTTTGCCTTTCCGGTGGACCAGTCCGGGGCGGACGCCAACGGGTGGAAATTCGTGAAAATCCCGATCTCGTTCACGGGTCCCGCCGGCGACCTGCCCAGCGGGTTTTCGGGGGCCTCCCGCGTCACCAAGTCCTATTCCGCCCTCCCGCCGGACAAGGCGGTGGTGCGGCATGTCGGCCTCTGGCTGGAGGGCACGCCGGGAGGCCAGTCCGCGGGCCACCTCCGGGTCGAAACCCTGCAGGTGACCGGCAACCGGTGGCTCCTGCGGACCACGCCGGGGACCAACCTCGCGGTGGATTCCAGCCGGTTCAACGTCAGCGCCATCAGCCAGGAAATCAACACGGGGTACCAGCCCCTCCTGACCTTCTTCCAGGTGCGGGAAACGGGCGGGGAACGCCGCGAACAGTCGCTCGACATCACCTACAATCTGTACGATGACGCCGGCGGCAACTACTTCGCCTCGCGCGCCTTCCCATCCCCGATCAACCTCCTCGACTACGACGAATTGCGGTTTGACATCCAGAAGATCAACTCGGTGAACAACAACAACGGCGAATTTCTTTTCCTCCGGGCCGGCGGCGATGACCGGAACTACTACCAATTCAATGTGCCGCTCGACAAGCTGTCCACCGGCTGGCAGACCGTGGTCATCAACCTGCGGGACCTGGGGGCCCGGAGCAAGGTGGGGGCGCCCACCCTGTCGGGCGCGAAGCAGTTTTCGTTCGGCGTCATCCGGTACGACCCGCCCACGGCGGCGATCAGCGAGGAGCTGTGGATCAATAACCTGCGCGTCGTCAGCCCGCACCACAAGATCGGCATTGCCCGGAAGGTGAACGTTCGCGCGTCCACGCCGATGGGCTCCACCTTCATCGTGGACCCCAACCAGGAAATCCTGCCGGCCAATGCGGGCATCATTGTGGACACCACCTACCGCGAACTGGACAACGATTTCCGGACCCTGGACCAGCCGACCTTCCTGCAGGGCGACCAGCATCACCGGAGCGTCATCACCAACGCCCAGGTGCGCCAGATCCCGAAACTTCCCTTGACCCTCAACGCGACCCGGGACACGGCCTACGTGGAGGACCACCACCGCGACGACCCGCTGTTCTACTTCTCGCCCGACCGCACCGCGCAGAGTTACCAGGCCACGGTGGCCAGCGAGCACTTCCGCCCGCTGGCGGTGGATGTCTCGGCCAACCGCAACGAGGAGGACGTCCGCTACCTGACCAATGTGGCCGGCGCGGACTACAACCGGGTGGCGTGGTCGGCGGCGCCGCAGATCCGGGCGCCGCTGGACGGATCACTGTTCCTGGTCCCGCTCGGGAGCAACGGGGAGGCCCGCGCGACCGCCCGGTACACGAAGGAACGGCTGGATTACGCCCCCTCGACCGTCTTCCTCAACCTCGTGGACCGCACTTCGGAGAGCCTGGACGAGCAGTATGACGCCCGCACCTCGTACCGGCCGCTCTGGTTCCTGAAGAAGCCGGTGCCGATCCTTTCGGGCTTCACCACGGCGCCCCGCATGGGCTATCACCTGAACCGCACCCGCGGCATCGTGGGGTCCGTCCAGGTGGCCAACATCGCCGACCCCAATTCGATCAACAGCGCGAACCGGTTTGTCCCCGTCCGCCAGGAAATCACCGCCGGGCTGGACAACCGGCTGGACAGCCTCAAGGGCCTGACGCCCAGCGCCAACTACTCGGCCTCCGCCCAGAAGGATTTCACCGTCCAGAATCTCACCACCCGGTCGTCCCTGCTGAACAGCCTGGACATCCGGCCGGGGGAGTGGTGGAAGTTCCTGATGGGGCAGACGTTCAATGTGTCCTACACCATCGAGACCGGGGCCCAGTACTACGACCAGACGACGGGCACGGGGCTTGCCAAGAAGACGGTGGAGCCCGTGACCAAGCAGGTCCCGTTCCGCCAGATATGGTGGATTGACCGTAAGGACGACCTGCGGGCCACCTCCGACTCCTTCGCGGAAACCTATGTGGTCGGCGGCCGCATGGAGTTCTTTCATGCCTTCGCGCTGACGCCCAACTGGAGCTTCCGCGAGGACACCACCCTCCAGCAGAAACTCCGCCAGCGAAACACCCTCACGACGGCGGGGGCGGGGTTCACGCTCATCAAGTCCGAACTCGTCACGAAGCTGTTCGCCTTCACCCCGGTGTTCTGGATGAAGATCGCGGGGTTCGACTCCACCTACAACTTCCGCAAGAACATCCGGTTCGACTTCAAGGACCGGCCCACGCATGTCACCGAGACGCACCAGGCCACCGCGAGCACGGGATTTGCGCCCATCAAGAACATGACCGGGAACCTGACCTGTGCGTTTGACCGGTCCATCGATTTCGCGGTGCCGGCCGTCCGGACCATCACCCAGAGCATCCGGCCGAGCGTGGGCCTGGGGTACAGCCGGAGCGCGGGCGTGGAAATCCCGCTGATCTGGTGGAAGCTGAAGCTCTCCAACCTCTTCACCGTCCGCCACACCTTCCAGATGAACTTCATTGACAACGTGGCGGTCGGCCAGCTGACCGGGAACCGGCAGGCGCGGGAGATCTCCGATTTCACCGAATTCGAGTACGAAATGCTCAAGGGTATCAACCTCCGGTTCCGGACCCAGTTCGACCAGGTCCAGGACTTCACCGAACCCCAGAAGAACTTCCGTGCCTACTCGTTCTTCGGGACGTTCCTGTTCAACTTCTAGTGGGCCTCCTCACCCTCCTCCTGGCATTGATGGCGGGGCGACCGGCCGTGGCGGACCCCCTGCCGGTGACTCCCGTCGTCGCCCGGGCGGGCGTGGGCTGGGCGGCGCTGGGCTGGACCACGGGGGTCAACGAGCGTGACCGGGCCGTCACCGGGTACATGATCTGGCGCAGTGAGGATGCCGGACTCACCTGGACCCAGGCGGGGTCGGTCGCGGCCTCCCTCCTCTCGCCCTGGATCGATACGGATTCGCGGGGCTTCTGGGACCGGAACCTGGCCAACGGGACGGTCTACACCTATGTCGTCCAGGCGAACACCGCCACGTTCACGCCGGCGTCTGCATGCCTGCCCGGGTCGACGCTGACCTGTGATCCCGGTCAGGCCTCCTTCAGTGCGCCGGTGACGGTGACGCCGGGTGCGGCGACGACCTGGTTCGTGGATGCCATCCGGTTCGGCACGGTCTATACCGAGTCCGGCAACGGGTTTGTGCGGTTCCTGTGGACCCCCACGGCGTCGCTGGGGGAGACCGGGGTGACGCTCTGGCATATCTTCCGGTCCACCTCGCCCGGCATGGAGGCGCCGCTGACGGCCAGCACGTATTAACCGAACGGGGGGCAGTTCACCGACCAGGGGCTGGTCAACGGCCAGCGGTACTGGTACATGCTCTTCGCGGATTCCCCTGACCGGAGTCCCGTGTTCCTCTCGGTCACGCCGAACCTGCGCGCGCGCGGGGTGGACCTCCCGGTGGCGCGGCGGGACCCCACCGGTCCCCGCGCGGTGCGGCTGGCCTGGACGCCCGCCATTCCGGGCACCTATGCGCCGGTCTCCGCCTATGCGATCTACCGGAGCGACGACGGGGGCTCCACGACGCAATTGGTGGGCACGGTCTGGACCACGGGTCCGCCTGCCACGGACTGCGCGGGCAACGCCCTGCCTCCGCACCTGTTCGTGGACTGTTCCATTCCGGCATACGGCAAACGGTACGTCTATATCATCCGGCCGGTGGACGCGCAGGGACAACTCGGTGATGCCTATCCCGTGGCCATCATTGACGTGGTCCAGCCGACCAACCGGACCTCCATCTCGCGGAACGCCTTCCGGCCCGGCCGGGGCGAATCGGCCAATGTCATCTACCAAGTGACGGAGCCCGGCCGCGTCCGGGTGACGGTCATGACCCAGACCGGGGAAGTGGTGAAGCGCCTGCTCGACGCCGAGGTGCGAGGTGCCTATACCACTGACATTCCGTTCAACTCGCGTGACCAGGGGTTGGCGCCGCTGGTCTGGGACGGGACCAATGATCGGGGCGAGGTGGTGGCCAGCGGCGCATACTTCGTGGTGCTCGAGATCGGGAAGTCCCGCGACTTCCGGGCCGTGGCGGTGATCCGGTGAGGCCCACGCTGGCGCTTTTCCTTTTCCTGGTGGCGGCCGGTTCCGCGACGGCCGGGGGCGTGGGGACCACGGGGGCCAACCTCCTCAAGGCCTCGGTGGGCGGACGCGACATGGCGATGGGGGGCGCGGCCACCGCGCTGGCGGGAGACCTCTCGGTGCTGGGCGCCAACCCGGCCCTGCTGGCGCCGCTGGGCGGCCGGGCGCTGGAATTGATGCACTGGCCCGGCGTGGGCGGGTCACGAACGGAGTACGCGGGGTACTCGGTCCCGCTGGGCGGACTGGGATGGCTGGCCGGCAGTGTGATCTTCAGGACCCTGCCGGACATCAACAACGAGGAGGCCCAGGATGCTCCCATCGCGGTGACCGACGGGATGCTGATGCTCACCTTCTCCCGGCGCATCGGCCGGGTGGGCGGGTCGGCGGGACTCAACCTCAAGGTCTTCAACAGCGCCCTGGGTGAAATCCGGGCGTCGTCCTTCGCGTTGGATGCCGGTGCGGTGACCCAGTCGCGCGGTGCCAACCCCATCCGGTACGGCGTCGCGATCGTGAACCTGGGCCAGCCCGTCAAGTTTGAGGAGTCGGGCGAGCCCCTGCCGCTGGCGGTGCGACTGGGGGCGGCCTGGTCACGGGCGTTCTTCCCCCACAGCCTGACGCTGGCCGCGGACGCGAAATTCGACGTCGAGCAGAACGCCCGGTTGGCCGGCGGGGTCGAGTGGCTGCAGTCGGGGCGGCTGGCGATCCGCGGCGGCGGCGGCTGGAGCCGGTACGGCGGCGGGACGGTCAGTCTGGGCGGCGGGTGGCGGTTCCGCTCGACGATCCTGGGGCCGGAGGCGGAGTACCGGCTGGACTACGCCTTTCTGCCCTTCACCACACCGGGCGCGCTGGTCCCGGCCAATGTGTTCTCGGTGTTCGTCCGGTTTTGACCTGATTTCGGCTACAATACCCGCGGCATGAAGCCGCAAAATCTCCCGGGCGAGCCAACCATCAATGGGGACCTGGCCCGGGCGCTGGGGTTGTCGGCGCGGGAATGGCGCGCCATTCTCCGGTTCATGGGTCGCTCGCCCACCTACACCGAATTGGGCATGTTCTCGGTCATGTGGTCCGAGCACTGCTCCTACAAGCACTCCCGCCGGATGCTGGCCATGTACCCGCGCGGCGGGAAGGCCGTCCTGCAGGGACCGGGCGAGAACGCGGGGGGCGTCCTGGTGGACAAGGGTATCGGGGTTCTGCTCAAGATCGAGAGCCACAACCACCCCTCCATGGTGGAGCCCTACCAGGGGGCGGCCACGGGGGTGGGAGGGATTCTGCGGGACATCTTCACGATGGGCGCGCGGCCCATCGCTCTGATGGACTCCCTGCGATTCGGCCCACCCGTTGACCGGAAAACCCGGCGCATCGTGGCGGGGGTCGTCGCGGGGATCGGCGGCTACGGGAACTGCATCGGCATTCCGACGGTTGGGGGCGAGCTGGAGTTCGATCCCACCTATCGCTACAACTGCCTCGTCAACGCGCTGGCCATCGGGACGGTGGACCCGCGGCACCTGACCCGGTCCGGTGCCCGTGGGGCCGGGAACCTGGTGGTGTATATGGGACCGCCC
>JAHFSL010000566.1 GCA_023265785.1 Candidatus Coatesiibacteriota bacterium
GGACCCTGCGCGGGTACCGGGAGAACCGGTTTGCCGGCCGGGCCACCGCCCTGGCCAACCTGGAGACCCGGTGGAAAATCCTGGACGGCCGGCGGGCCGGGCTGATCCTGCTGGCCTTCGCGGACGGGGGGCGGGTGTTCGACCGGCCCCGGGACGCGACCTGGAGGAACTGGAAGGGCGCCGCCGGCGGCGGTCTGCGGATCACCTGGGACCGCGTCATGGTCCTGAACATGAGCCATGGCCGCAGTGGCGAGGACGCGAACACCTTCATCTCGTTCGGACACATGTTTTGAACCGGCCGCGCCCCGTCCCGCTCGCCGTCCATGGCGCCCTGCTCGTGGCGGCGCTGGGGCTGGGCGGGCTGGCCGTCGCGGGCAAGGCGGCCCTGCACACCTTTCCCCCGGGCGTCCTCGCCCTCGTCCGGTCCGCGGGCGCCGCAACGGTTCTGCTGGCCCTTGCCGCGGCGCGCGGGCAGGCGCGCATTCCCGACCCGCGCCGGACCCTGCCCCGGCTGGTGGTGTGCGCCTTCTTCGGCGTCGTCGTCAACCAGCTCCTCTTCCTGCACGGCTTGCGGCTCACCACCGCGACCGCCTCCTCCATCCTGGTGTGCACCATCCCGGTTTTCACGCCGGTATTCGCGTGGCTCGGCGGGCTCGGGCCGGCCGGCGGCCGCCAGGCCGCGGGGATCGGGGTCGCGCTGGCCGGCGTGCTCACGCTCCTCCGTGCTGATCCCGCCGCCCTCGCCACGACCGGGGCCTCGACCGCGGGCAACCTGATGGTGGTGGCCAACGCCGCCGGCTACTCCCTCTACCTGGTCCTCCTGCGCCCGCTGGGAGGCCGGATGCCCGCCGTGGCGACGACCGGGTGGCTCTACGCCCTGGGCGCCGTGGCCATCCTCCCGGTCGGGCTCTGGGAGGGGGCGGGATTCCGGTGGTCGTCCGTCCCGCCCGCCGCCTGGGGATCGGTGGCCTACGTCATCCTGGGGGGAACCGTCATCCCCTACACCCTGATCGTCCGGTCCCTGCCCGCCGCCGGACCCACCCTGGCGGCCCTCTATACCTATATACAGCCCATGACCACGGCCCTTCTGGCGGCCCTCCTGCTGGGAGAACGGCTGGGGGCCCGGGACGCCCTGGCCGCCGGCCTCATCTTCCTGGGGGTCAGGCTTGCAAGCGGGGGCCTTCCCCGGCGAGGATAGCCCCCATGTGGACAGGGGATCAGGCGAGGAATTGGTACGCAGGACGGCCCTGGCCGGTGGGGTGCAACTACTTCCCGGCCACGGCCGTGAACCCCATCGAGATGTGGCGGGCCGAGACCTTCGATCCGGGGGCCATCGCGCGCGAGCTGGCGGTGGCCGCGGGGCTGGGATTCAACTCGGTGCGCACCAACCTGCACTACCTGGTGTGGGAAACCGACCCCGCCGGCCAGCGCGCCCGGCTTGATGTCTTCCTCGAGCTGGCCGCAGCCCACGGCATCTCCACCATGGTGAACTTCTTTGACGACTGCGCCCATTCCGGCCAGCAGCCCAAACTGGGCCCGCAGGAACCGCCCGTCCCCGGCGTGCACAACAGCCGGTGGACGCCCAGCCCGGGACACGACCTGGTCCGGGACCGAACCCGGTGGGCCGGGCTGGAACGCTTCGTGACGGAAACGGTCCGCGCCTTCGCCACGGACCTGCGGATCATCGCCTGGGACCTGTACAACGAGCCCGGCGCCGCCGGGCTGGAGGAGGCCAGCCTGCCCCTGCTCGAGGCCGTCTTTGGCTGGGCGCGCGCGGCCAACCCGTCCCAACCGCTCACGACGGGCATCTGGAACGACGGATTCAAGAAACTGAATGCGGCCACCGTGGCGCTGTCCGACATCGTCTCGTTCCACAATTACGGTTCACTCGACGCCGTGGAACGGCAGGTGGCCACGCTCAAAAAGACCGGCAGGCCCCTCCTGTGCACCGAGTGGCTGGCCCGCGGCCGCGGCAGTACCGTGTCGGCGATCCTTCCGTTCTTCAAGCGCGAGCGGATCGGCGCCTACAACTGGGGGCTGGTCAACGGCAAGACGCAGACTCATTTCCCCTGGAACTCCCCGGCGGGCGCACCCGAGCCGGACCCGTGGCACCACGACCTGTATCGCCGGGACGGGACGCCCTACCGGCCGGCGGAACTCCTGGAGTTGAAGAAGATTATTTCGGGCTGACGCCCGGGACGAGTTTCAGCACCGCGCCGCCGTAGTCCACGACATAGAGTTCCCCGGCCTCGTCCAGGCCGAAGGCACTGATGGACTTGCCCGACTCGAGCAGGAGACCGC
>JAHFSL010000567.1 GCA_023265785.1 Candidatus Coatesiibacteriota bacterium
TTTCCATCCAGCGCTGGTACGATCAGGGCATCCTGACGGGCGCCACCCTGCCCGGAGGGCGCCGCCGCATCAGTTCGGGAAGCCTCGCGGCGTTCATGAAGAAGCACATCGTCCCCGGAAGCGGCGAGGCCACGGCCGGGGCGCGGCGGGTCCTGCTCGTGGACGATGACGCGAAACTTTTGGGTGTCATGAAGGAGTCGCTCGAAACCGCGGGCGGCGTGCAGATCCGCACCGCGTCCAGCGGGCTGGAGGCGGGCATCGCGGTGGTGGAGTTCCAGCCCGATGTTCTCGTGCTTGACGTGATGCTCGAGGACGTGCCCGGGCCGCTCATCGTCAAGCGCATCCGGGACTCGCAGGCGGGACGCGCGGTACGGATCGTCGCGATCTCCGGCAAGGCCTCGGAGGCGGACCAGCGGGACATCCTCGCGGCCGGCGCCCACACCTTTCTCCGGAAGCCGTTCCGGATGGCCGACCTCCTGAAGGCGGTCGGGCTCAAGGTCGTCGCGCGGGGCTAGCCCCGGCATCCGGCGCGGGCCGTTGGTGATGGATCCCCTCGAACCATGAGTCCGTTGCTGTTGCGGTTGACGGTCTATGCCCACTATGTGAACGCCGTCTTTCTCGCCCTGGTCCTGAATGTGCCCCTGCCGTATCCCCGCGGACCGCTGATCGTGTGCGCGGCGGTGTCGCTGGCGGGAACCCTGGCGGCCCACGCCTATGTCGCAGCGACCGGCCGGTGGCGCGCCGCGGTTTACTTCCTCTTCGCGCTGGACCAGGTGACCACCCTGCCCGCGGTGGCCGTGACCGGCATGGTCACCAGCCCGTTCATGATCATCCTGCCCTTCGCCCTGTTCAGCGTGTATTACATCGAATACGACATCCGGCTCACCATCCGGTACGGGATCGGATGCATGGCGGGTTTTACGCTCGTGTTCCTGGGTTGGTGGGGTCACCACGCCGGGGCGACCCTCTGGGAACCCGGGATGTTCCAGGGGTTCGCGGTGGCCCTTTTCGTCCTCCAGCTCACCGTGCTCGGATCACTGGTGTACCAATCCGCGTTCCTGCCCAACCCGATCGTGGAGGAGGTGGCCCGGCAGGAAGTCGAACTCGAGCGGCAGGGCCGCCGGGCGGAGTTGGGGACCGCGCTGGCGCAGGTGTCGCATGAGATCCGCAATCCGCTCTCCACCATCACCTTGAGCCTGGACCTGCTGGCGGAGGGTCTGACGGCCATGCCGGCCGGGGCGGTGCGGGACCGGGTGGCGAGGCAACTCAAGACCTCCCTGGGCGAGGTGGACCGGGTGAACCTCATGCTGGAGAGCGTCCTGGCCTATGCCCGGGAGAGGCGCGGGTCGTACCACTTTGGGGCCACCCCGGTCCGGCCGATGCTGGACCGGGCCATTGAATTTGTCCGGATGAAATACGGTCGCCATCGCATCGCCTTTGAGGTCGTGTTCGGCCTGCTGGATGCCGACGAGCTCCGGTGCGATCCCGATGCCATGCACCAGGTGCTGGTCAACCTGCTCGACAACGCCATCCAGCACCGGCATCCTGCCAGAGACTTAAGGATCGAGTTCCGCCTGCATGACCGGAACGGCCGGTTCGCCCTCACGGTCAGGGACAATGGCACCGGGATCGCCGCCGCGCGCCTGCCGAATCTTTTCGAGAAGTTCCGGACCGGCCGACCCGGCGGGACCGGGTTGGGGCTCTCCGTGGTCCGGCACATTCTGCAGGACCATGGCGGCGAGGTGGAAGCCCACAGCACCGAGGGGGTGGGAACCACCTTCTCGCTCTACCTGCCCTCCGGCCTCCCGGTGCCGGTGCCCGCGCAGGAAAGCACGGCTGGGACGGTCATCCAGAGTCCCCCGCCCAGCCAGGTGCCGGGCGGGAGGCAGACCGAGCCCCGTTTGTGACCGAGCGCACATCTCAATTAGGTGCGTTTTCTGCAATAATGTGATCCAGTTGCAGGAACAGTAGAATAGAGTCCTCGGTATCAGGGCCTTCCCCTTTGGTTGCGGGAGCGGGGGGGATGACGCATCGGAGAGGGGGAGCGGATGGAACAGACCTTGCGCGAGCGCCAACTTGCGGAATTCCTCGACAGGGTGCCGATGGGTATCCTGGCGGTGGATACCGCCGGGAAGACCATCTACAAGAATGCTTTTGCGGAATCCCTGCTCGGCCAGCCCGTGGATCAGGGCATCGCCGCCGGCGACCTGCCGAAAAGATTCGGCTCCTTCGTGGCCGGCACAGAGACGCCGTATCCCCCGGAACGCAGCGCGATCGCCCGGGCGCTGAACGGTGAAGC
>JAHFSL010000568.1 GCA_023265785.1 Candidatus Coatesiibacteriota bacterium
AAAAGGAAGCGGCGGACCACCGTGGTGACCTGGGGCGTGGTGACGCCCGTGTTGGCACATCCGGTGATCCCGTTGAAGGCGACCTGGGCCCGGTTATCCAGGCGCTGGCCCTCCGGCGCGGCGATATCCCCTGAACCCGGCTCTAAGGACTCCCCGTTGCCCCAGTCCAGGGTCAGCCCGAACCGGATCTGGCCCGTGGGACCGCCCGTGACGGCCAGCGGGCCGGGAATGGTCCAGCGCAGGCGGACGGGCGGGCCGTAATCCGGATCCCATCCGGCATCCGGGGCGGGCGCCCCGCTGCCGGCAACATAGTGCGTATAGGGCGGCTGGGTATCGGTGACCTGGATGCTGGTGAGCGCCGAAGGTCCCGGCCGGCCGTAGGTGATGGTGTAGGTCACCGTGTCACCGGGGGCCGCCGCATCTGGGCCCTCCTTAAACGAGTAGACAATGGTGTGGGTGGCCCCGTTCAGGTCGAACCAGGGAATGGCACAGCCGCCGTTATCAAAGAGCGAGCCCCACCAGGTCGGGTTGTTCGCGCTGTTGATGGGCAGTCCCATGTTCACGCGGGCATTGGCCGTCGGGCATGGCCCGATGTCCACATACAACGAAAGCGTAAATGAACCGCCACAGGTTCCGCCGCAATAATCCGCGCACCCGTTGAAGTCTATGGAGGTTCCATTCCAGGTCCATGCGGGATAGGACCCGGAATCTTCGAGGAAGGAACCGGCCGAGGTCATCGCGACGAAGCCGGTATCCGTGGCGCCACAGGTGGCACGCCAATAGACTCCCGCAATATCTCCTGCCGTGGCGCTTCCAAAATTGACCACGGTGAGGCCCTTGAGGGTCTCCGAGACTCCCGCGCAACCAAGGCAGAGCAGGACATCAAAGGATGAAACGGGAACCTTTTGCCAGTTCGGGAAGAGGTAGCTTGATGCGGTGGAATCGTTGTTCCACGCATCCACCATGCAGACATCGGCGCACACGGCGCGGGGCGTCCCCAGGAAGGCCGCTGCCAATCCGAGTGCCGCCAGGCGCCGCGCGGTCACGCCCGTGGCCACGCTAACCGGACGCGGGGGCGGTCGCCGGCGTGATGGGGCCATCGTCCCAGACCAGCGGAAATTTATCGCCGGTCATGGGAGCTCCATCGGCCACGGTGACGAAGGACTTGAGCAGGTGGTCGCCCGCCGCAACATACCGCGTTTCGCCTGTCATGTAATGCAGGGCGATCGCCCGCCGGGGTCGGCCACTCCGGTTGGCGCCTGATCCGTGGAAGGTGAGGGCGTGATGAAAATGGACCGATCCCCGGGGGACGGGGCAGGCCCGGACGACCAGGGGGAGGCCGTCGCACGCCGCGGGCATCGCATCAAAGGAAGAAATGGCATGGAGGAAGTCAATCCGGTTGCCCAGCCGGTGGGTTCCGGGAACCATGCTCATACAGCCGTTCTCCTCGTCGGCGGCGTCCAGCGCAATCCAGGCTGTGACCTGGGTGGCCGGGGCGATGATGCCCCAATAGGGCGCATCCTGGTGCCACATGTTGATCCCGCCGGTGGCGGCGGGTTTGTATTGAATCTGGTCATGCCAGAGCCGGATCTGGCGTGCGCCGGTGAGTGCGGCGATCGCCCCGGCGATGCCGGGGTGGGTCACCAGCCTCCGGAACGGTTCGCTGGCCTGCCAGATATTGACGATCTGCCAGACGGGAGCACCCGCATCCTTGGCGAGGTTTCGCACGATATCGGGCTGGCTTCCGCCGGCGTCGCGCCGGTCAATCACCCGGAGGGTTTCCTCCTGCAGGCGCGCGGCCTCGTCCTCCGCCAGCACCTGGGGGCCAAGGAGGAACCCGTCGCGGTTGAACCGCCCGATCGCATTGTCCGTCAGTATGGCCATGGGCCTCCTCGCTTCCCCCCGGATAGACCGATCATACCCGTTGGACCTGCTAATATCATGTGATTCGGACCGGGGTCGCGCGACCCTGAAGTATGGTGGGTGTAGCTCAATGGCAGAGCGGCTGGCTGTGGCCCAGCAGGCTGCGGGTTCGATCCCCGTCACTCACCCGGAATGATCAGGACTGGAGTGCAGGCTGGGCCGCCCTGGCGGGTGGCATTTATCGCCGGGGACGGCATCGGGCCCGAGGTGGCCTGGGCGTCCCGCCGGTGTGCCGAGGCCACGGGAGCGGCCATCGGCTGGGAAGAGTGTCCCGCCGGCGAGAGTGTTCGCGCCCGGGGGGGCACCGCCCTGCCCGCGTCCGCGCTGGATATCCTCGGCCGTTGCGGCCTGGTGCTCAAAGCCCCGCTGGAGGG
>JAHFSL010000569.1 GCA_023265785.1 Candidatus Coatesiibacteriota bacterium
GTCACCACCCGGGCCCGGTCCCGCCGGTTGACCTTGGTCAGACCGCTGGCCGCGGTGGCGTCCGCCACATCCGCAAGCCGGACGAGATTCATGTTGGCGTTGGGCACAAAGGTGGACGCCATCCGGGCGGCGACATTCCGCTGGTCCTCCCGGAGCCGCACCCGGATGTCGTACTCCAGCCCCTCCACCCGGAACTTCGCCGGGACAGTCCCGTCCATGAGGCCCCGCAATTCCATGCCCGCCGTCACCGTGGAGACCCCCAGGGACCGCGCCCGGGCGGGATCCATGACGATCTGGAACTCCGGCTTGCCGCCACGCGAATCCGCCTCCACGCCCGCGAAGGACTTGATGGTGGAGAGCGCCTTGACGGCCTGCTCGCCCGCGTGGACCAGCGCGCCCAGGTCCTCCCCCACCATGTTCATCGTGAAGGGCCGCATACTGCCCACCGCCTGCACATCACCGACCTGCGGGTGGAACGCGGCGTGGCCCGCGAGCTCGGTGCGCAGGCGGTCCTTCATCTCGGAGGTGGAGATCTTCCGGTGGCGCCAGTCCACCATCTCCACGAAAATGCTGGCGAAGGCCGCATTCGGCTGGCCCTCCTTGTCACCGATAAGCAGGGCGGTCAGCTTGTTCTCCGGGTGCCGGAGGACGAGCCGCTCCACGGCCAGCGCCTCCCGCCGGGTGGCCGCCAGCGAGGTGCCCGGGGGGCCCTCCAGCATGACCTGGTAGAACCCCACATCCTGGGCCGAGATGAAGGTCTTGGGGATGCGCGGCAGGATCACCCCGAGCGACCCCAGGAACAGCACCCCGGCCACGGCGGCAATCACCACCTGGTGACCCAGCGACCAGCGGATGACCCGCTCATACCGGTCGGTGAGGCTGTCCTGGAACCGGTCAAAGGCGGCGGCCGTCGCGGTGAAGGGCCGGCCGGCCAGGGCCAGCGCGCGCCGGAAGGCCCCGGCGCGGACGGCCGCGCCCTTGCGCGCGGTCGTCCGGGCGGCCGCCAGGTAGGCGGAGAGCAGGGGCGCCATGGTCATGGCATCGAACAGCGAGATGATCATGGCGAACACCACCGTGAATCCGAGCGACCGGAAGAACTGCCCCACCATCCCGCCCAGGAACCCGACCGGCAGGAAGACCGCGATCACCGTGAGCGAGGTCGCCACGACCGCGAGCGCGACCTCATTGGTGCCCCGGACGGCCGCGTCGTGCGGCGTCGCGCCTTCCTCCAGGTGCCGCCAGATGTTCTCCCGCACCACGATCGCGTCGTCCACCAGCAGGCCGACCGCCAGCGAGAGGGCCAGCAGGGTGATGACGTTGATCGTGAACCCCATGACATACATGAGGATGAACGCCCCCAGGATGGAGTTGGGCAGGGCCATGGCGGTGATGAAGGTGGACCGGACACTGCCCAGGAACAGGTACACCACGAAGACCGTGAGACAGATCCCCAGCAGGATGGTCTGGGAAACATCGTCCACATTCATCCGCACGAACTTGGCGTTGTCCCGGACCAGGTCCAGGTGCGGCGCGCCGGGGCGGGAGGCCAGCGAGTCGTTGATCTCCTTCATCCGGGCGAGGACCGCATCCACGACGGCCACCGTGTTGCCGCCCGACTGCCGGTAGACCAGGAGCATCAGGCCCGGGTGGCCCCGGTAGTACGCGTAGGTGGAGGGCTCTTCCACCGTGTCCAGCACCTCACCCAGGTCGCCGACGGTGACGGGGACATCCGACCCCACGAAATTCACGACCGTACCGCGGATGCGCTCGAGGGTGCGGTACTCCCCGATGGTGCGGTACAGGGTCTCGGTGGTCTCCCCCGTCACCTTGCCCATGGGGACATTCTGGCTGGAGGCGGCGATGCGCGCGGCCACGGCGGTCAGCGGAATCTCGTGGCGCTTGAGCCGCGCCTCGTCGAGTTCCACGCGAATCTCGCGATGGGAGCCTCCCTGGATCAGGACCAGCCCGACGCCCGCGACCTGCTCGAACCGGGGCTTGAGGCGCTCCTTGGCCAGGTCGTACAGGGCGACGGAGGGCAGGCTCCCCGTCAGGGCCAGGATGGCCTGCGGCTGGTCGGAGGGATCGATCCGCCGGATGACCGGGGGCTCCACATCGTGCGGCAGGCGGAACCGGGCGTTCTCCACCCGGGCCCGGAAGAGCTGTTCGGCGTCCTTGATGTCGATCCCCAGCCGGTACTCGGCCACCACCACCGAAACGCCGTCCTGGCTGGACGAGGTCAGGTGCTTGACGCCCGGCAGGGAGGAAAGCTCCTCCTCCAGCGGCTTGCTGACCAG
>JAHFSL010000134.1 GCA_023265785.1 Candidatus Coatesiibacteriota bacterium
GCGGTCCTCAAGGGGCCGCAGGCGGACATCGAGGCCGCCGTCCGCGGCCTCCCCGGCGTGCGCGCCGTGACCACCGCCCCGGGCGCGGACGGGACGGTGGAGGTCAAGGTGGAGACCGAGCTGGGCCGCGACATCCGCGAGGAACTCTCGCTCCTTGCCGGCACCCGCCGGTGGCCCCTGCTGGCCCTCGCGCAGGACACGATGTCCCTGGAGTCGATGTTCATCCAGCTGACCGGCGGCGGAGGGGGCGCATGAGGCGCATCTGGGCCATCACGCGCAAGGAACTGCTGTCCTATTTCTCCTCGCCCGTGGCCTACATCGTCACGGCGGTCTACCTCGGGCTGTTCGCCTTTTTCTTCTGCATCATCGTGACCCAGTCCCGCGAGGCGCAGATGCGGTACGTCCTCCACAACATGAACATCACCCTCCTGCTGACGGCCCCGATGCTGACCATGCGGCTGTTCGCGGAGGAGCGCAAGCAGGGCACCTATGAACTGCTCATGACCTCCCCCATCACGATCTTCGAGCTGGTGATCGGGAAACTGCTGGGCACCACCCTGATGTTCCTGGTCATGACCGGGCTGTCGTTGGAATACCCGCTCTTCCTTTTCGCCTTCGGCCGCCCCGACCCCGGTCCGCTCCTGACCGGCTATCTCGGGTTCACCCTGCTGGGCGTCTCCTTCCTGTCGGTCGGGATGTTCGCCTCCAGCCTCACCGAGAACCAGATCCTCGCAACCATCGTCTCCTTCGGCATCCTCCTCTTCATGGTGGTGATCTCCTGGGCATCCGCCTCCGTGGGCGGGGCGCTGGGCGAATTCCTCCAGGGGATTTCCGTGCTGGAGCGGTTCGAGAACTTCTCCCGGGGTGTGCTGGATACGGGCGACCTCGTCTTCTACCTGAGCCTGATCGGGACGTTCACGTTCCTCACGGTCCGCTCGCTTGACTGGAAGCGCTGGTGAACGGCGCCCGCGACCCCCTCGCCTTCCGGGCCGGCATCGCCGGCGGCGTCCTGCTGGCCGTGTGGGCCGCCCTGATGCTGATTTTCGCGCCGCCGGCGTGGGCCTCCTGGTCCACGGGGCTGGCCGGCGCCGCCCTCACCGCCGTCTGGGCGGCGCGCGAGCGGGCCGGCCTGCGCCGGCTCCTGCTGTCCCCGCACCTGCGGTCGGGCAGCAACGCCATCGCGTTCACCGTGGCGGTGGCCGCGGCGGTCGCGCTGGTCAACGTCATCACCACCCGCCACGCGTACCGGGCGGACCTCACCGCCAACAAGTTCTATTCCCTCTCCGACCAGACCCTCAAGGTGGTGAAGGGCCTGCCCCGGGAGGTCAAGATCACCGCGTTCGTGAAGATGGCGAGCCCGGAGGCCCAGCAGGTCGCCGACCTGCTCAAGGAGTACAAGGCGCGCGGCGGCAGGCTCGCGGTGGAACTCGTGGACGTGGACCAGAAGCCCGCCAAGGCGATGTTGTACAAGATCAACGCCTACAACACCGTGGTCCTCGAGTGCGGGTCGCGCCGCAAGGACATCGCCTCGCATGAACTCTTCGGCTACCAGTTCTCGGGCCAACAGCCCCAGCGCGAGTTCAAGGGCGAGCCGGTCATCACCGCCGCCCTGCTCTCGGTGGCGGCCGACCACCAGCCCGTCGTGTACTTCCTGGAAGGCCACGGCGAACTGGCCACGGCGGACACCTCGGAGACGGGCGCGTCGGAACTCAAGGCGGGGCTGGAGCGTGACAACAACGTCGTGAAGACCCTCAACCTGCTCAAGGGCGACGGCAAGGTCCCGGCCGATGCCGACCTGCTCGTCCTGGCCGGGCCCCGCCGCGGCCTGCCCGAGGGGGAGCGCAAGGCGCTGGCGGCCTGGCTGGCCGGGACCGGCCGGATGGTGGTCCTCGTCGCCGAGACGACCGCGCCCGGGCTGGACGCGCTCCTGGGCGCGTACGGCGTGACCTCGGTGCCCGGACTCGCGGCGGACCCGAGGGCCTGCTACTCCTTCGGCGGGCCGCTGGTGCCGATCCCCTCCTACGAGGCGCACAAGATCACCGAGGACCTCCAGAAACAGGGCGTGGGCATCATGATGCCCTTCGCCCGCGGGCTCACAATCGGGACCGTCCCCGGCGGGGCGGCCGCCGGCCTGCTCGAGACGACTCCGGAATCCTGGGCCGAGACCACCCCGGGCGAGGGCGCCAACGCCCCCAAGTACACGGCGGGCAAGGACACCAAGGGGCCGCTGACGCTCGGCGTGGCCGTGACGATCAACGCCGCGCCCGCGCCGTCCGGCACGGCCGAGGCGGCCCCGCCCGCCGAGCCCGCCGCGCCCACCCCGAAGCTGGTGGTCTTCGGCGGCGCCGCCTGGGCGCGCAACGACATCCGCGGCTCCTCGGAGGCCAACAGCGACCTTTTCGCCAACGCCGTCTCGTGGCTCACCGGGTCCAGCGCCTCCATCTCGATCCGGGCCAAGCCCAAGGACGACCGCCGCATCCTGCTCGACGAGGTCAAGGTGCGGCTCATGTGGTGGGTCACCGTGGTCCTGACCCCGCTGGCCGTGCTGGCCTTCGGCGGCGTGCGCTGGTACCGCCGCCGTAGTTTGTAGGCCGTCCGGCCTGACACCGTCATGAAGCCCTGGCAGCGCACCCTTCTCGCCCTCGTGGTTCTCGGCGGGATCGCCACCTGGGTCGGGCTCAAGGAATTGAAGCCAATCGAGGAAAAAAAGGACAAGATCTGGTCCGCCAAGGCCGCCGCGGTCGCCAAATTTGAGGTGCGCGACCTGACGACCGGCGTGGGATTGGCCTGCGCGAAGGGAAAAGACTCGGTCTGGCGGATCACCGCCCCGGCGGATTTGGAGGCGGACACCGAGGCCTGCGACCTCGCCGCCCGGCACCTGGCCGAGCCGGAGATCGAGCGGAAACTCGACCCGCCGGACGACCTGTCCGTTTTCGGGTTGAAGGAGCCCCGCATCCGCGCGGCATTCACGGACACGGCCGGGACAACCCACGCCCTGCTCCTGGGCATCAAGACGCCCACGGACAGCGGCTATTTCGCCATCGAGGAGGGGGGAAAAATCCCCTACGTGGTGGCGACCTGGAGCGCCGACAACTTCCGCAAGACCGTGAACGACCTGCGCCAGAAGACCCTGATGCGGCTGGAGCCCGCGGAGGTCAGGCGCCTCGTCATCCGGCGCAAGGAGGGCGGCACGGTCGAGCTGGCGCGGGTCGGGACGGAGGCGTGGAAGCTCCTCCAGCCCGTCCAGGCCGCCGCCGATCGGTTCACGATTGACGCCCTGCTCGGGGATCTCAAGGGCCTGAAGGGCCAGGACCTGCTCGAGGAGGCCTCCGCCTACTCGCGGTACCGGCTGGACCAGCCCACCGCCGAGGTGGTCGTGTACACCGGCTCCGGGTCCGGCCAGACCCTCACGCTGGCCCGGCCGGATCTGAAGAAGGACGAGGCCTACGCGTCCAGCACCCGCCTCCCCTTCACCTGGCGGCTGGCCGGTTCCGCCATCCTGGCCACCATCACCAAGCCGGTGGCCGACTTCCGCGACCGCCTCCTCCTGCAACTGGACAAGGAGGCGATGACCGGCGCGGAGATCACGGTGGCCGGCCGCAAGCATGTCCTGGTCCCGGCCAGGGACGGGAAGTGGAAGGTGACCGAGCCGGCCAACGCCGCGCCCGCCGAGGCGGAGACGACCGACATGCTCTTCGAGATCGGCTACCTCCGCGCCGAGGAGTTCACCGACGACCATCCGAAATCCGCCGTGAAGTACGGGCTCGCCTCCCCCGCCGCCGACGTGCTGATCCGGGCCACCGTGGACGGCAAGCCGGGCGTGTACCGGTACAAACTGGGCCTGCGCACCGGCGATCGCGTGGCGTGCTCCTTCGGGGACGCGCCGTCCGTGTTCGGGGTGCGCAAGGACCTCCTCGACAAGGTCGAGCGGTTCGCGGACAAGGTCCGTGCCGTCCCGGCCCCCGCCGCCGCGCCACCCACGCCCGCCAAGGACGCTCCCGCCAAGAAGCCGAAGTGACGGCGGCCTCCCGGATGGAGGTGACGTTTGCGCTGGAACAGCGGCGGGCGGTCGCCTGGGGCGTGATGGAAACCGCCGGCGTCACCTTCCTGCTCCTGATCGCGGTGCGCCGGTTCACCCCCGGCCCCACCGCCAAGGCCCTGATCACGGCGGGCGGGAGCCTGGGGCTGATGGCCACCCCGTTCACCGTGTGGGCGGTCTCCCGCCTGCGCTGGTCCGTCTCCCGCGCCGCCGCCTGGATGGCCCGCGCCGGGGCCCTGTGCTATCTGGTCGCGGCGGCCGTCCCCGACCTCGCGGTCTACACCGCCGCGTGCATCGCGGCCATGACCTGCGGGTTCGCGCTGATCCCGCTCATCACCCAGATGCTCGAGGAGAACTATCCCAGGGCCGAGCGCGGCCGGCGGTTCTCCTTCACCGTGATCATCCGGATCCTGGCCGCCATGTCATTCTCCTGGGTGGCCGGGCTGGCGCTCTCCCGGTCCATCGCCCTCTACCCCGCCGTCATCCTTTCCTACGCCGCCGCGTTCCTGTACGCCGCGCACTGCCTGGAGCGGTGCCCCACCGGCCCCATCTCGCGGGCAGGGGGATCACACCCGTTCCGCGCCTGGCGGTATGTGCGCGATGATGCGGTGTTCCGAACCACCCTCATCTCCTGGATGCTGATGGGCATCGGCAACCTGATGATGCTCCCCCTCCGGGTGGAGTACCTGGCCAACCCCAAGTACGGGCTGGCCCTGCCCGCGGCCCGCATCGCGCTCCTCACCGGCGTCCTGCCCAATGTCACCCGCCTCCTGATGATCCTGGTCTGGGGCCGGCTGTTTGACCGGATGAACTTCTTCGTGATGCGGGCGATCCTGAACGTGGGGTTCGCGCTCAACATCCTGCTGTTTTTCTCGGGCGACTCGATCGGCTGGCAGGTGGCGGCCTCGGTCATCTTCGGGGTGGCCAGCGCGGGCGGGGACATTTCCTGGAGCCTGTGGGTCACCAAGATCGCCCCACCGGCGCGCACCGCCGACTACATGTCGGTCCACACCTTCCTGAACGGCATCCGGAGCGCGTTCGCCCCGTTCCTGGCGTTCTGGTTCGTCGAGGGCCGGTCCATGACGGAACTGGGCTGGATCAGCGCCGGACTGATCGGGATCGCGACCCTCCTGCTGGTCCCCGAGTTCCGCGCCCGTCCCCGCATTCCCGCCGACGCCCCGGTCTAGCGGGTCCGCCGGTCCCCGTCAGGGGCGGCCGAGAATGTCGTGGGTGCCGACCCGGCGCAGGGTGATCTGGTTCTTCCCGGGCTGGCAGGTGACCCGCAGGTTGTCGCTGGCCCGCATTTCCCAGATATCGTCCGTCCCCTCCATCTTTTTGGCCTGGAGCGACGGGTGCTGGGTGTTGGCCGCGTACTTGTCCAGGGCCGCCAGGACCCGGTCCTGCGCCGTCCGATCGAGCTTCTTGAAATCCTTCTTGAACCGCTCGGTGCGGACAAACTCCATCAGGACCGCAGGTCTTTGGCGAGGTCCTTGACGCTCTTGAACCGCTTCACGCGTCCGGTGCGCAGGTCATGCTCGGCCTCGCGCTCGCCTTCCTGCCAGTCCTTCGACCAGAACCACGCCTGCTCCGCATCCACCACCTTGATGGGCTTCAGGAGCAGGCCGGCGGGTGTCTCATGGACCATCAGGTAATCCCCCTCCCGCATCCGGTACCGCTTCATCGCGGAGACCGGCAGGGTGATGTTCTTGTTCTTCTGGACCTTGACCAGCGCGCGTGGGCTCATGGCGTTCTGCTAGAAATTCTAGCAACCTGGTCCTGGCGGTGTCAAACGCGGATGGTGGTGAAGGCCGGGAGTACACTGGATCCACGATGAAGGTGCTCGTGCTGGTCGGGAGCCGGGATCCGAAGGGGCGCACCGCGCGCGCCACGGACGCGCTGGTGGCGGGCCTCACGGCGGGGGGGGCCACGGTGAGCCGGGTGCGCCTGCTCGACCGGGACATCCGGATGTGCGTCCAGCGCGGCGAGGACGGGTTCGGCGACTGCCTGGAAAAGGGCGTGTGCAAGCTGGAGGACGGGTTTGCGGCCCTCGTGGACGAACTGCGCGCCGCCGACCTGGCGGTCTTTGCCACCCCCGTCTACTGGGGCGAGATGTCCGAGATCATGCGGGCGTTCCTGGACCGCCTGCGCCGCATCTGCCTCCATGACGAGGGCAAGAAGGGCATCGCGGGCAAGCCGGCGTTCGCGCTCTGCGTGGCCGGCGGCGGCGGCGGCGGGTCCTTCCACAGTGCCGATGTGATGAACCGGGTCCTGGGCCACTGCGACATGGACATCCTGGATGTCCTGCCGGCCCGCAAGCAGAACTTCGACCTCAAACTGGAGGTCCTGGGGCTGACCGGCCGCTGGCTGGCCGGGCGAGCCCCGAAGGGCGGGGCATAAAACGGGACGGGCGGCCGACCGTCCCTTACGGTCGAAGCGCCGCCCGCCCTTTCTGCTCCGGTCCCGCTTCCCGGCGGAACCGGCACCACTCACGGACAGTGTCCTAGCCCGGTGGCAGTGCCCTCCTTTGGATTCGCGGCCTGCTCACAGCCGCGGAGCCTTTGAGACTGCTGGTCACGGATTTGACACGATCCAGACGGGTACGGCGGTGACGGTCTCCGCGCTCCTTGTGGGATTGTTCGGCAGATTCACTGCCGTCTGGTTGGAGCCCTCCGCCTCCCTGTTCCTACAACTACGCCCTCGCGGGCAAAGTTTCAACTGATCGCCGGCCCAGCCAAACCCTGACCGCCGGCACCGGGCCGGCGAAAACCCGGTCAGCGCTTGGCGATTTCCACCGTGACCCAGTTGGCGAATTC
>JAHFSL010000135.1 GCA_023265785.1 Candidatus Coatesiibacteriota bacterium
TCCAACCGGATATCAACCGGCAGTGAGGCCCTGGTCGGATCGAGTTTGAAGAGATTGCAACCACTCCCGTTCGCCGTGGACCGAGCCATGGATCAGACATTGCCTTTGCAACCGTGTTGGGCCACAATGTGGCCACGTGAAACGCAGGCGACTCACGCCGCAATCTGCCTCCCGCAAACCCCGGTACCTGACGACAACGTCCGTCGCCAAGCGGGTTGGGGTGTCCACGTACACGGTCCAGAAATGGTTCGACCGCGGCTACCTGACCGGCGTCAAGCTCCCCAGTGGGCACCGCCGAGTTTCAGCGCTCAGTCTCGAGCGCTACCTTCGCCATCGCACCCAGGGAGGCTCCCACAGCACGAAGCCCGGAAGTCGTCGCGTCCTGGTCGTGGAGGATGAGCCCCGGTTCCGGGGCGTACTGAAACAAGTGCTAGAGAACCGCGGGTTCGAGGTCCGCCTGGCCACGACAGGTCTCCAGGCCGGTCTGGCCATTGCCGAGTTCCAGCCTGATTGCTTGGTCATGGACGTGATGCTGGAAGACGTCCACGGTGCGATCCTTGTCAGGCAGATTCGGGCCGCGGAAAGCGGTCGGCATCTCAAGATCGTGGCAATCTCCGGCCAGGCCAAGCGGTGTGATGTCGAGGCGGTGCTGGCAGCCGGAGCCGATGCCTATCTTCAGAAGCCCTTCGCGGCGGCGACGCTACTCAGGGCGATCCCAGCGCTCCAACCAGTCCTCGCCCGGCGCAAATAGTCTCTAGCCGATTGTGCGTCCATGCTAGAACGGATTGACGCGAAGGAGGGCGCCGCACGCGACGACGCCCAAGGCGAGCCCCGCCTCAATCCGAACCCAGAACACGATGCGCCGGGTGAGGGCCGCGGCGGCCGCCGAGCGGCGGGCACGCATCCGGCCCAGCCGGGGTCCCCACACGTACCCGTGCAGGACGGCGAGCGTGACGACGGCGGCGACGAGCGCGAGTTTCAGCGCCAGGATCCGGGCGAACGCGGTGGGTGGGAACCACGCGTCCGGACCGGCGGCATGCAATTTGAAGAGCCCGGAAACCAGCAGGCAGGCCCAGGCCGCGGCCTCGGCCGCGCGGAACCGCCGTCCGATCCGGTCCACCACCCGGTCCCGGTCCGCCTCCCGCAATTCCCCGCGCAGGACCGGAAACACGACGAGCCCGGTCGCGAGCATCCCGCCCACCCACGTGATCGCCCCCAGGAGATGGAGGAAATGCATGAAGGCCTCCAGCGGGAGCAGGTTTGCGATCATGCCGGGGGCGGATCACTGAGGACCCGCGCGCCCGCGCCTAGGCCCGGGATCGGGCGGGTCCCTTCCCGTCGCCGGCGTGCAGGAGGTTTTTCGCCAGGGTCCGGCGCATGTACCCGAACGTCTCCTGGAGCGAAAGGTTCTTGGGGCAGACATCCTGGCAGGCCATGAGCCCCAGACAGCCGAATACGCCGTCCCCGGTCGCCACGACCTCGAAATACCCGCCCTCGCCGCGCTCGTCGCGCGGATCGAGCATGAAGCGCGCGACCCGGTTCATGCCGGCGGGTCCGAGGAAGGCCGGATTCATCCCGACCGTGGCGCATCCCGCAAGACAGCACCCGCACTCGATGCACCGCTCCGATTCGTAAATCTTGAGGGCGGTGGCGTTGTCCATCCGCTCCTCGGGAAGGTTCGGGTCCCGCTCCTCTTTCGTGTGGATCCAGGCTTCCACCCGGGTGTTGAGCGCCCGGAACCAGGTACCCGTATCCACCGAAAGGTCCCCGATGAGCTTGAACCCGGGCATCGGCAGGAGCGCGATCGTGGCGGGCAGGTCGCGGGTCAGCGTCCGGCATCCCAGTGAGGGCTTCCCGTTGATCATCATGCCGCACGAGCCGCACACCGCGGCCCGGCAGGCGAAGTCGAACTGGAGCGACGGGTCCTGCTCCTCGCGGATCCGGGAGAGCGCGACGAAGAGGTTCAGCCCGGGAGTTTCCTCGAGTTTGAATTCCTGCAGATGAGGCGTGGAGGCGGCATCCGCCGGGTTGTGACGGAAGATCCTGAAGGTGAGCGACCGGGGCGCGGGATCAGGCACGGGCGCCCCCCCCCGCGGCCGGCTTCGCGCCCGCGCTCGCCTCGCCGTACCCCCGGTCGCCGGGAGGCAGTTCGGTGATCGTGACGGGCTCGTACGACAGGGACGGCAGGCGCTGACCCGCTTTCCAGTGCGCCAGGGTCCGGACCAGCCACTTGGCATCGTCACGCTTGGGATAGTCCTCGCGATAATGGCTCCCCCGGCTTTCGGTGCGCTGGAGCGCGCCGTAGGCGATCGTCGTGGCGATCCGCAGCATCCCCGGCAGGCGGAGGGCGGACGCCAGTTCCGGGTTGGCGCCGGCGCCGGTACTGCGCAGGCCGATCCGTTCGGCGCGATTCCCGAGTTCCTGGAGGGTGTCCACCGCCTTCTGAAGCGCGGGACCGTTGCGGAAGATGCCGACGTGCTCCGTCAGGGCCTGTTCCATCGCGGTCCGGATCGCGTAGACATCCTCCTTCCCGTCCCGGCCACCGACCAGCGCGTCCATCCGGTCCTGCGTGCGCCGGCCCGCCTCGCGAAAGAGGTTCATCGGCACCGCCCCGCCGTCGGCACCGAGGTCGCCCGCGACGGTCTCGCCGACCACCTCGCCCATAACCACCGTTTCGGCCAGCGAGTTGCCCCCCAGCCGGTTGAACCCGTGCATGTCCCAGCAGGCCGCCTCACCCGCCGCGTACAGCCCCTTGAGGCCGTAGGCCCGGCCGTCAATATCCGTGCGGATGCCGCCCATCGAATAGTGCTGGGCGGGGCGGACGGGAACGAGTTGGGTGACGGGGTCCACGCCGATGAAGTTGCGCGCGATCTCCGTGACCTCCCGCAGGTTGGTCTCCAGGTGCTTGGCCCCCAGGTGCCGGATGTCCAGCCACAGGTGCGGACCGTACGCGGAGTCCGCCCCGAATCCCGCGCGGATGTGCTGGGTCATCCGCCGCGACACGACATCGCGGGAGGCGAGCTCCTTCTTGGCGGGCTCGTAGTCAGTCATGAACCGGTGGAGGTTCCGGTCCAGCAGGTAGCCGCCGTCCCCGCGGCACCCCTCGGTCATCAGGATGTTGACCGGCACGGTTGCCGTGGGATGAAACTGGACGGCTTCCATGTTGCCCAGCGGCGTGACGCCCGTGTCCATGGCCACGGCCATCCCCGTTCCCTCATTGATGATGGCGTTCGTCGAGATGCCATAGACCCGCCCGTACCCGCCGGTGGCGATGACCGTCGCCCCCGCCACGTAGGCTCGCAGGCGGCCGTCCCGCAAGCTCCGGACGATCGCCCCGTGGCACCGCGTGCCGTCATGGACCAGCGCCAGGACCTCCACCCGCTCATGAACCGTGACGCCGAGCCGGAGAACCTGGGAATCGGTGGCGTAGAGGGCCGTATGCCCGGTCCCGTCCGCGGTAAAGCAAGTCCGCCACTTGGCCGTCCCGCCGAAATTACGCGCGGCAATCAGGCCCGCCTTCTCCGGGGGCTCCTCGATCACGGTGCCGTTGGGCAGGGTCCGCGAGCCCGCCTCGACCCGGTTCCACGGAACGCCCCACGCGGCCAGCTGGCGGACCGCCCGCGGGGCGCGGTCAACAAAGCGGCGGACGACATTCTGCTCACAGCCCCAGTCGGCCCCCTTCACGGTGTCGGCAAAATGGACGTCGGGGCCGTCCCCCGACCCCATCACGGAGTTGGCCAGGGAGGCCTGCATGCCGCCCTGCGCCGCGCAGGAGTGCGACCGGCGGGGAGGGACCAGGGAGAGGATCGTCGTCTGGACGCCACGGCGCGCGCACTCGATGGCCGTCCGCTCCCCCGCCAGTCCGCCGCCCACAACCAGCGCGCCGGTCTGAATCGTCTCCAGGTCGCCCATCCTTAGCCCGGCCCGCCCAGCTTCCAGAGCGCCGCCAGCGTCACCGACCCCAGGGCCAGGAAGAAGGCGGTCATCAGGATCTCCGCCCGACGCATCGCCTCGCGCGGCACCCATCCCCACTTGATCATCGCCCGGTAGAGCCCCACGCTCGCATGCAGTTCCACCCCGATGAGGAGGGGAATATAGAACCAGAGGTACGGGCCGTGGACCCGCACCGCACTCTTGGCCGCCAGGATCGGGTAGGTCGTCACGACGACCCAGATGTGGGTGAGCCCCAGGGCGAATATCGTCATGCCGGTCACGACCTGGATCCACCAGGTCAGCGAATCATGGTGCCGGAAGGCCGCCGTCCGCTCAATCCCCGCCAGCCGCTCGTCCAGCCGGAAGGGGATCTTGCGGGCCGCCAGGACGGCATGCGCGAGAAACAGGACCGTGACCGCCGGGGGAACGAGGTAGGCGCCCCACGTCACCTCCATGAGGTGCGCGATCCGGTCCATGGTGGACGCCCCCAGCAGGACGCTGGACACCAGCATGACATGGGTCCACATGAACGCGACCAGGGCCACGCCACTGCCCACCTGGATGAGTTCCAGCATGGTCTCCCGCCGGGCCGCCCGCAGTCCCGCCTGCGGATCGCGCGAGGCCGTCAGCGAAAGGTCCAGGTTCGCTCCCATGAAAAACTGATCGCTACTTTACCACATTCCGATTTTGCGGCCGGTGGATTGGACCCGGCATCAGAGACCGAACCGGCTGAAAAACCGTCGGTCATCGGAATGGTACAGGCTCTCCGCCAGGTTCAGGAGCATCGCCCCCAACCCGAGACCGTGGAGCGCGGCCGCGACCAGGACCGTACCCAGCCACCCGTCGGGGCCGCTCTCGCGGCCCAGGTGAAATTGCCATGCGGGATAGAGGACGGCGGCATTCACGGCCATCCAGTGTGCCCACCCCAGGGGCAGGGACCACAGGCGGCCGTCCTGGGCCCGGGGGATCGCGTACATGGCCGCGGCCAGCGTCGCCAGCGCCGCCGCCATGACCGCCAATCCAACATGGACGCCCACGCCCGTCTCCGCGACATCCCGCGGGACCATCCCGCCGGCCCCCAGGAGCATCAGGACCGCCGCCGCCAGGGCGTAGACCCCGGCCGTCCACTCGAACACCACGACCAGGACCCGCTCATAGCCTCGACCGGCCACCGGTGGCGTGGGTGCCCCCTCGCCGTCCATGGCCCTATTGCATCAGGGGTGGGCCGTGGCGTCCCTGACGGGGGAGGCCCTGGCCCGATGACGCCGGTCAACCCGGGGCAGGTGGGCCACCAGGGCGGGCGTCAGCGCCCGCGCCGTGACGGGCCACGCCTCGCCATGCTCGGCGTGCCACGCCCCCAGCATCACGGGACCCTCAACGATGACCCCCCGCGCGGCCCGGTTTCCATGGCCGGATTCGAGCGCCACCCGCCCCTGCAGGAGAAGATAGCATCCGAGCGGCTCATGTCCCCGGTAAAAGATCACGGAGCCCGACCGGTACTCGCTCGGGGACCCATGGTCGCGGGCGGCCGCCACCCGGCCCCGGGGCGGACTCACGAGGGCCTCCAGCTTGCGGCGCAGGGCGGCCGCCACCCAGGGGTGGCTCGGCCAGTTGATCGGGGAACCGGACTCAGGCACGGACGGTCTCGCGGCGATTGGTGGCCGGTGGCACGTACACGCAGTACGGCTCCTCGGCGAGTTCATTCCCTGTGACACCGTAGGCACGGGCCCGGCACCCCCCGCACGCAATCTTGAACCCGCAGGTCCCGCACTTGCCCTCGAGCAGGTCCGGCCGGCGCAGGCGCCCGAAGACCTCCGAGGACTCCCAGATCTCACGGAACGGCTGGCGACGCACGTTTCCGGCCGCCAGCGGGAGGTACCCGCACGGGAACACGTCGCCCTTGTGCGAGACAAAGCACACGCCGACGCCGGCGAGGCACCCGCGGGTCACCTGGTGCAGGGAGGGCATCTCGCCGGAAGCGCCGGCGGCATTCTGCCGGTGGTGGCTGGCCGGGGGCCTCCGCCCGTTGGTCCGCACCACCCGCATGTAGTGGGGAGCACAGGTCGCCTTGAGCTCCAGCCGACCCTCGGATTCGCGGTCGTGGAGCCACTCGAGCCAGCGCTCGTATTCCTCGGCCGGCAACATCTCCCGGTCGGCGATCGCCACCCCGCACCCGACCGGGACCAGCATGAAGAAGTGGAGCGCGTCCACACCCAGCGCCAGGGCCATCTCGTACAGGTCCGGGATCTCGGCAACGTTGTGGCGGGCCACGGTGAAGTTGACCTGTGTCCCGACCCCCAGGGCGCGCAGGGCCTCAAGACCCGCGATGGCCTTTTCCTGCGACCCGGGAATGCCACGGAACGAGTCGTGGGTGGAGGCCTTCGCCCCGTCCAGCGAGATGGCGACGCGATCGAAGCCGGTGTCCCTGATCCGGCGGGCGAGGGCGGCGTCAATCTTCGTCCCGTTGGTCGCGAGGGCGGCCCGCAGGCCGCGGGCCTTCGCGTGGGCCGCCAATTCAAAGATGTCCGGACGCATGAGCGGCTCGCCGCCGGAAAAGACGATGATCGGCCGGGCCAGCGCGGCCACCTGGTCAATCAGGTCAATTCCTTCGCGCGTGTCCAGGTCGTCGCGCGAGAGGGTCTCCATGACGTCAATCCGCCGGCAGTGGACACACCGGAGGTTGCATCCCGCCGTGGTTTCCCAGAACAGCAGGCGAAGTTTCGGATCCAGCGGGGTCATCCTGCCTTGAGTATGCGGGGGGCGTGACACTTCCCGGGATGACGGGTGGATTCTCCAACGCCTGACCGCGGTCAGGATTTTGGCGGTCAGGTGAGCGCGCCGGCCACCTTTTCGAGCTTGTGTCGGTCCAGGACGGTCAGGTTGCGCCCGTCCATCGTAATGACTTTCTGCTCCTCAA
>JAHFSL010000570.1 GCA_023265785.1 Candidatus Coatesiibacteriota bacterium
ACCTATACCTCCACCAATTGCGACTGCCCCGGGATGCTGCCACCCGCTCCGCGAACGGCGGCGATTCTGACTTCAGAACCCATTGAAAGTGGCAGGGTCAAAATCGTCGGCGGCGTGCGCGCGCACCTCGATCCCAAACGGGGTGAGGAAGCCACGATTCTGGTTCGGCCCACGGATGGCGGAGAGATTCGTGTCAGAATCTACGACATGGCGGGGGCGCTGGTGAAGGAGATGGTCCGGACGACGACCGGAGGCCATACGGAAGTGATGGGTTGGAACTCCACCGACACCTCCGGAAATCCTGTTCCAGCCGGGGTATATCCGATCCTCATCGAGGCGCCTGGAATCAAATACAAGGACAAGCTGGTCGTCGTCCGGTAAGAGAGTTTCCCCGGGTGGCTCTCCCCGTTCTGCTCGTCCTTGGGCTGGTACTCCAGGGTCCAACCTCGGACGCCGGGACGATCCCCCAGGTGACGGTGCTTGACAAGGTGCAATCGTCGCGCACGGCCGGGCTGGGCGGATCGGGGGTCGCCATCGGCGCCGACCCGGAACTCATCTGGACGAATCCGGCGGCGGCGGCCGGAGCGAGCCGGTCATCCCTCTCGATCGGCGGAACCCGGGGGGGCTTTGACGAATTGAGTGGTCAGGTTCTCTATGCGCTTGCCGCTGAAAATGGCGTCGTCACGATGGGACTGGCTTGGTACAACGCGGGTACGGTGACCGCCAACACGCCTGATGGCGGGACCGTCCGACTCGCTACCCAGCAGGATGTGGCCGGGACATTCGGGTTTGCCGGTGAAGTCATCCCCCGCATCACGATGGGAGCCAACATGAAGTTCTTCAGAAGTGAACTGGCCGGGACCTATCATCTCACCACACTCGCCATGGACGCGGGAGGCCAGGTCCGCATTTCTGATGCTTTCAAGGTCGGTGCGGCCATCCGGAACGCCGGGGGTTCGTACCGGTACGCGGAGGATTCCGCGTCAGCCCCCATCGCGGCCCGGGTCGGTGCCGTCCTGGCGTGGCGGCCCGGCCTCTTTGAGATATCAGACGGACTGGCGCGGGATCTGCTCCTGCTCCTCGGCGATGTCGAGGACACGCTTGTCGCGCGACGAATCTGGTACCACGCAGGCGCGGAATACCGGGTGGGTGAAATCATAGCCTTTCGCGGCGGGTGGCGGGGTGGACCGCCGGGGTCCATCGGCGGCGTGTCGGCCGGGCTGTCCGCCGGATTCAGCCTGCCCGGCCGGGAGCGGGACACGCGGTACCGGGTGGACTACGCCATCGAATTCAACACCGGCCCGTTCGACCGGCCGCAGTCAGTCGGACTGACCGTGGAGTGGTAGCCAGGAGCCCCCGGGGAACTACCCTTTGACGGTAAAGCCCCGCGCTTTCAGCAAGGAGCGGAGCCGGTCTCGCACATCCCCCTGCAGTTCCATCGCCCCGGTTCGCCAGGTGCCGCCACAGCCCAACGCCTTCTTGAGGTCGGAGACCAGCGAGTCCATAAGGCGCGCCTCGCGCGTGAACCCGGCCACCTCCGTGACCGTCTTGCCCGCGCGGCCCTGCTTGGCGATGGACAGCCGGAGCGTTTCCACCCCCTTGTTATAGGATAATGCGCACCATGACGGCAGGCGTGCGTCCCACGGTGGTCTGGATGCCCAATGTGGAGTTGGTCATGCTCCTGGCCAACCTCACCGAGCAGGGGCCGCTCTTCGCCCCCCGCGCCGTGCATCCGCTCCGGCGGCAGGTCTGGCTCAAGTTCGATGCACACCGCCGGTCACCTGCAGTGGTCGAGACCGGCCGGCTCCTCCAGGACGGCCTCTGGCTGGACGGACTGGTCGAGGTCGCGCTGGCGGCCGAGCCGATGCCGCACGCCGGGTTCTCCCATCCGCTTTCCCGCGAGACCGTCCTGCGCGCCGGCGGCGCGGCGGGCGATGACGGCGTGGAACGATTGGGACGGTACCTCGAATACGCCGCGGCGTTCGCCATGGACGCGGGAGCGCTGGAATTCCTTCGCGCCCAGGACGCCGCCTACCATGGGGCGGCGGACGCACTGGAACAGGTGCTCAGCGATGTCCCCCAGACCGGGGCCATGGAGCAGTACTTCGGCGTGACCCACCGCGGCTACATGATAGTGGTCTCCCTGCTCGCCCCGGCGGGCCTCTCCTTCGGCCTGACGCTCCAGACGCTGGACGGCACCATGGCGTTCGCCGTGGCCGGGCCGTTTCTGGGCGAGAACGGCCGGCTGGAATTCGGCGACCCCGCCCAGGCGCGGGCCGTGGCCGAGCGG
>JAHFSL010000571.1:0-1376 GCA_023265785.1 Candidatus Coatesiibacteriota bacterium
CCCCCGGGGGTCAGCGTCCAACCAAGGCACGGATCATCAAACCCGTAGCCGGGAGCCCACACGTCGAGTTGGGGGGGCACGGTATCCCACACATCCACGTTCCACCAGGTCTTGGCGCCCGTATTGGAGATGAACGTCGAGTAGATCACCTCGTCATCCGGATACCCCACGCGCGGCGCAAACAGGATGTCCTGGTCCGCCACCATCCACATCATGTACCGGCGGACGGTGAGGTCACTGACGTTGCTCATCTGCGTGGGGGCGGTGCACCCCGACCCCAGGAATTCGATGGCGGCCTGGTTGGCAACGCGTGATCCCTCCACCGCCCCGAGGTCCCCGCTGCCCGGCTCAAAGGAATCCAGGTTCCCCCAGTCCGGGGTAAGCTTGAACGTCACCACGCTGGTGATCCCGCCCCCCACAGGTCCCCCCGGCAGCGTCCATCGCAGCCGGCTGGGCGGGCCGGGGTCGGGGTCCCACCCGATGTCGGGTGCCGGGACCGCGCTGCCGAGGACATAATGCGTGTCGGGGGGAAGGCTATCGGTCACCACCACCCCGGTGAGTGCCGACCCGGGCCGGCCGTAATAGATGGAGTAGGTCACGGCATCCCCGGGTGCGGCGAAATCCCGGTCCGCCACCTTGAGCGCATACCGGATCAGTTTCGTCACCCCCAATCGCGGCGCATCATCGTAGTCGGGGATGTGGTAATCGCAGGCGTCGGACAACCCGCCGGGATAGGCCGGGTCCAGCACCTCGTCGTACCCGATGCCGAGCGTCACCGTCGCCCCGTCCGTCGGGCACTTCCCCACATCGGCGTACACGGACAGCCGGGGCCGGCTGGCACACGCGGTCGCCGGGTCGCTGGCCCAGGGGATGGACCCGTTCCAGGTCCAGGCGGGATGGGTGACGAGGGAGGCATCGGTCCAGACCCCGTTGTAGGTCATGGTCTGCCAGGAATTCGTCCCGCCGCACACCAGGTTGAAGTACACGGCGGAAATGTCGCCCGCCGGGCCGCCGGACGCATTCCCATAGTTCCAGATGGTCAGCCCGACGATCGGGCAGTTGGTGTCGGGTGCACAGGCGAGGTCATCGCAGACGTCCAGGTCAAAATCCGCGGCCTTGGCCATTTTCCAGTTCGGAAAATATGTGAGCTGGGTGTCCGTGGTGGAATCCGCCGAGAGGTCAATCAGCCCGTCCGCCGCCGCGGGCCCCGGGAGGGCCGTGAGGCCCAGGAGGACGCAACCCACCGCCCATCCCATGAAGCCACCTCCCCACGCTCAGCCATGACCGCCGCCCCCCCTTCCCGCCTGTCCACCACCCTAGGGCTTGGGGCCCCCGGGCACAAGCCCCGGACTGGCATATCATTGACCTCCACTTAT
>JAHFSL010000571.1:1386-2288 GCA_023265785.1 Candidatus Coatesiibacteriota bacterium
AGTTAAGCCCTGACGGCCGCGCCAGGCGCCAGGAGGCATCCCGAGGTGCCGGTGGAAGATCCGGTGAAAATGCTTGGGGGAATTGAACCCGAGCCGGCTCGCGACCCCGGCCACCGTCACATGCCCCTCGCCGAGGAGCCGGCACGCTTCGCGGAGGCGGATCGCCCGGTGATAGGCGACGGGCGTCCTGCCCGTCTCCGCCTGGAACCGGCGGAGCAGGGTGAACGGGTTCATCCCCGCCAGCGCCGCGAGGCCCCGCAGGGTCACCCGCCGCTCCGGCCAGGCTTCCAGGTGCCGTCGGACCCGCTCGACCGCGCCAAGGGTTGCCGGCCGGGGTGCCCGGTTCCGGGTGTGTCGGGCCTGCCCGAGGCGGGCCTTGAGCCCCAGCAGCAGTTCAAGCACCTTGAGCTTCCCCTCGGTGCTGTACCAGAAACCAACGCCCGCCGCCGTCCCCGCCTGGACCTCGCGCAGCAGGCGGAGCAGGGGGCCCCGCGGCGTGAGTGGCCGCAGCGTCAGCGGCGTCAGGTCCATGTTCGAGACATAATGCACGCCGAACGGGAGGCCCGCCGTGCCCGCGGCATGACGGGCAAACCTGAACCGGTGCCCCATCGGCAGGAAGACCATCTCCCCGCGCCGCAACCGGAGTTCTGAACGCGGAGAATCGTCGAGGACGATCTGGCACGTTCCCGCGGTCGCCCACAACAGGACATCGTGCCCGCGATGCTCGTGCCACCCGTCCGTTCCGGGATCCACCGGATGGGATTCCACCCCGGTCCACAGGAACGACACCCACGCCTCGGTATCATGCGGGGTCCGGACCGGCTGGTGGTACCAGTCGTGGTCATTCCGGTACCCGCCGCGAATCCGGGAGAAAAATGACCGGAAAAAGGTGACGACAAAGC
>JAHFSL010000572.1 GCA_023265785.1 Candidatus Coatesiibacteriota bacterium
GGGCCGGACGATTGACACCGAGGAACTGGTCGGCATCACCTCCCGGAGCCCCCGGTACTATGTCTCCGCGGCCTACTGGGACCGCGACTCCATGACCTGGAGCTTCCCGGGCCTGCTCGACTGCGACCCGGCGCTCGCGCGGGAGGCGCTGGAATACGCGCTGGGCCGGCAGTTGCGCAACACGGGCATCCACAGCCGGTTCATTGACGGAACGGTCCTGGAGGACGGCTACCAGCTTGACGAGGGGGCCGCGCCGTTCATCGCCGTCGCGGATTATGTTCGCGCCACCGGCGACCTCCCCTGGTTGAAGCGCCATGCCCCGCAGGTGCGCGCGCTTGACTCCCTGCTCCAGCAATGGGCGCGGCCCGCCACGGGGCTGTTTGCCACTTTCCAGGATTCCCAGGACGAGTACATCGATGAGCCCTACGGAACGTACAGTATGGTCCTGACCTGGCGGGCCCTGCGTGACCTGGGATACCTGTACGGCCGGCTGGGCGACCGGTCGGCGGCCCGACGCGCGCTCGCGCAGGCCGCGCGGCTGAACAGCGCGATCCGGTCGGCCTGCATCCGTTCGGGGGCCCCCGGCGCGGGCGGGCCCATCTACGCGCGGGCGACCACGGGCACGGTGCCCCGGTTCGACGAAACGCCGCCCGGGTCGCTGCTGCGGCTGGCGACGCTGGGCTTCACCACCGAGGATGACCCGGTGTTTGCCCGGACTTACACCTGGCTTCACTCGAAGAACCACCGGTACGCGAACCACGGCCAGCCGTTCGGCCTGCCGGGCTCCTTCCGGGTCCCGCAAACGGGCTGTTGGAATGTCGCGGACCAATTGCGGCTCAAGCGGGGGCGCGAGAAGGCGCTGAAGATCCTCCTCGGCTCAACCTGGGACGGAGGAATTGTCACGGAACAGCTCGATCCGGCCACCGGCGAGCATCGGGGCCATGGCGGGGCGTTCGCCACCGCCGCCGGCTTCGTGGCGCATGCCATTTATGAGGTCTTCGGTAAGTAGCCGGCTGGCTGCCCGCCGGCTCGGGTGGGCGGCAGTCCTGGTTCTCCTGCTCCGTGGCCTCCTGCTCGGCATGCCGCGGCTGACCGATCCCACCGAGTCGCGGTACGCCATGACCGGGGCCCTGATGGCCGAGTCCGGGGACTGGGTGACCCCCCGGGTCATTCGGGACGGCGTCGCCGTCGAGTATTGGGGCAAGCCGCCCTTTCACTTCTGGCTCACGGCGGCGGCGATCCGGGTGCTCGGCCGGACGACGGTCGCCGCGCGCCTGCCCGCCTTCCTCATGGCCCTGCTGGCCTGCTGGTTCACCTGGCGGCTGGGCCGGCGGTGGTGGGGCGCGCCCGCCGGCGCGGCGGCGGCGCTCATGCTGGCGACCTCCGGGCTGTTCATCGTGGGGGCCGGCGCTTCAATGACGGACATGACCCTGACCGCCTGCCTGGCCGGGGCCATGTCCCACCTGACGCTGGCGCTCGAGACGGCCGACGCCGGCCTGCGCCGCCGCGCCGGAATGGTCGCCGCCGTCCTGCTGGCGCTCGGGTTTCTCACCAAGGGGCCCGTGGCGCTGGCGCTTGCGGTCCTGCCCACCGGCGGTTGGCTGGCCCTCACGGGCCTTTGGCGCCGGGCCCGGCGCCTGCCCTGGGGCCGCGGGGTCCTGGCCTTTGTCCTGGTCGCCGCCCCGTGGTTCATCCTGGCCGAGCGTGCCACTCCGGGCTTCATGAGGTACTTCTTCATCAACGAGAACCTGCTCCGGTTCTTCAGCCACGAATACGGTGACCGGTACGGCGCCGGCCACAGCCACGCTCCCGGTCTCATCTGGCCGGTGCTGGTGCTGTGTATCCTCCCCTGGTCCATCCCCCTGGCCGTGCGGGGCTGGTCACTGTCGCGCGGCCCAGGGCTCCGGCGTACCCTGCGCACCGACCCCCGCCTGCTGTTCGTGGCCTGCTGGGGGCTGGCCCCCGCCGTCCTGTTCACGGTCGCCCGCCAGTGGCTGCCGGCCTACCTCCTGCCCGGCATTCCGGGGCTGGCCCTGGTCACCGTCCGGCTGGGCGCCTGCCCCGGGTCCCGACGGCGGCTGGTCATCGCCGGGGCGATGGCGGTCGTGATGCTGGCGGCGGCCCTGCTCCTGCCCTCATTTCTGCCCGACCGGTCCGGCCCCGGCCGCCCGGTTCCTGATTCAGTTCGCTACTACCGTTCCCCCTAATTGACTGTGACGCGATAACAAGCACAGCCCGTGGTCTGGACGCCGGACACGGGGAGGGTGAACCGGAGCCAGCGGGTTG
>JAHFSL010000573.1 GCA_023265785.1 Candidatus Coatesiibacteriota bacterium
ACCCGGCCGCGTCGGCGGGCACGACCGTGAGCCCGTCGGGCTTTTCCAGATCGGAGGCCAGCTTGGCCAGGAACTTGTTCGGCGCGACGCCCACGCTGCCCGTGAGGCCGGTCTCGGCGCGGAGCCGCGCCTTGAGCGCGCGGGCCAGCATGACCGGGGGACCGAAGAGCGCCTCGGTGCCCGTGACATCCAGCCAGGCCTCGTCCACGGAGAGCGGTTCCACCAGTGGGGTGTACGCGCGGAAGATGCCCATGACCGCGCCGCTCATTTCCTCGTAGCGGTCATGGCGGGCGGGCAGGAGGACGGCCTGCGGGCAGAGCCGGAGCGCCACCGCGGTGGGCATGGCGGAGTGGACTCCGAAGGCCCTGGCCTCATAGGAGGCCGCCGCGACGACGCCGCGCCGGTCCGCGGACCCGCCCACGATGACGGGGCGCCCCCGGAGTTCGGGCCGATCCAGCAGTTCCACCGACGCGAAAAACGCGTCCATATCCACATGCAGGATTGATCGGCGTCCGTCCATCGTGATGCTCCGGTATTATGGCACCACCGCATATGGACGACAGGGCGTGGGTCTCAAGCCGGATCGGGGGCGGGGGATACGTCCAGCAGGTCGTGCTGTGCCCGTCCGACCGGCAGCGCATCTATGCCCACACCGACATCGGGGGGATCGCGCGCAGTGACGATGGCGGGGGCCGCTGGCGCCTGATGCACGGGAGCCTGCCCGGCGTGATCGGGTCGAACGAGGTGCGCGGCCTCTCCGTGGATCCCCGGGATGCCGACCGCCTCCTGGCGGCGGTCGGCGGGATGTGGGGCGAGCCGCTCGGAGTCTTTCTGTCCGGGGACGGCGGCGGGACCTGGACCCTGGTTCAGCCCGCGCCCTTCGCGGGCAACGGTCCCCGGCGGTGGGAGGGACAGGTCTTCGCCCGGAGCGCCCAGCACCCCGATGAGATCCTGGTGGCCAGCGCGGGCGGGGGCCTCTTCCGGAGCGCGGACGGGGGCCGGACCTGGCAGGGGTCCGGAGCGGAGGACCTGTATCCTTCCGACCTCAAGTGGGACCGCAGACAGCCGCGGGTCTGGCTGTGCGCGCACGCGGAGACCATGCGGGGCCGCACCCTGGCCGGCGGATTGTTCCGGAGTGCTGACGGCGGGAGAACCTGGACACGGCTGGCGGACGAGGCGCCCGACGAGCTCATCCAGGATCCCGTGGATCCCGAGGCACTGATCGGCATTTTCAATTCACAGCGGGTCCGCCGGAGCCGGGACGCCGGCACCACCTGGGAGGACTATCACGAGGGGCTCCCGGAGGGCGGGGCGGGGACCGTGGTCGTGGATGACCGGCGATTCCAGGCGCTGGCGACGGGTCCGGACTTCGCGCTCCTCGGCTCCTCACGCGGCTCCATCTGGCGCCGCGCCTACCGGGCCGCGGCCTGGGAGCGGGTGGAGCCCCATCGGGTGGACGAGGACGGCTGGTGGGGCCGGTACGAGGGGCGGCCGGGCGAGTGGCGCCACTTTGGCGCGGGGATGGCGTCCCTCACCGTGGATTCCCAGGACCCCGCCGCCTGGTGGTGGACCGACTGGTTTGCGATCTACCGGTCGTCCGATGCCGGCCGCCGGTGGACGATTTCCCTGGAGGGACTCGAGGGGATGTTCGTCCATGCGCTGGCGCGCGATCCGGCCGATCCGCGCATCGTCCATGCGGGCGTGGCGGACTCCGGGTACTTCCGGTCCGCCGACGGCGGCGTCACCTTCACCCAGATCCCGTTCCCCGGCGGGGGCAACAATGTCCGGTGCTTCGCGACGACGGGGCGGGATCCCCACCGGGTGTACGCGTCCGCCTCCCGCGGGTACGACTGGACCGCCAACGCCGTCTGGCGCAGTGACGATGCGGGCCGGACCTGGGGCCGGGTGGGTGGCGAAGGCCTGCCAGATCCCCTCCGGCACGCCTGCGTGTCGGTCGCGGCCGCGTGGTGGGATGCCGAGGAGGTCTTTGCCGCCGTGTCGGGCCCCGTGGAGCCGGGCGTGGGCGGCGTGTACTGGAGCGCCGATGGGGGGACGCACTGGATGTGGTGGGGCGATGGCCTGCCGGAAGGACCCTCGTTCTTCCGCGAGGGCATCTTCGATCGGCGCGGCGTGGAGCTGGCGGCCGGTCGGACGGGGTCCGTGCTGGCGTCCAGCACACGGGTGCCCGGGATCTGGCGGGCGGAGAAGCCGGGGGCGCCGTGGGAGCACACCTGGACGCCGCCGGCCGGGGCCGGCGCGCCGCTGCCCCTCGCCCGTGATCCCC
>JAHFSL010000574.1 GCA_023265785.1 Candidatus Coatesiibacteriota bacterium
ACATCCCCAGGGTGACCGCGAATTCCAGGTCCTTCATGTCGTTGTAGGCGGCCTCCACGGTGGGCCGGTAGTAGAACATCAGCAGGACGCCGGTCACGGTCAGGACGATAAAGAAGAAGAAGGTCAGCCCGCCCAGGCAGAAGGTGTGCGTCAGCCGCGCCGTGACTTTGGGCACCTTGACCGGGTGCAGGTGGAGCCAGATGTTGTCGAAGATCCGGGACATCTTGGTCTTGGGGGAATCCGAAAAGTCGTGCCGGAACATCGAGGTCCAGACCTGCGAAGCCTTGACCTTGGCCTTCCACTCGGCCATCTTCAGTTTTTGTGCATCGTTCAGCATGGTTCCGGTTCCCCCGTCAGGCCAGCTTGATGTAGTACGGCGCCTTGGTGCGGCGGCTGTCATCGGTCGTGGAGAGCAGGACACCTACGCCCTTGTCCACATTGATCTCCCCGTGCTCGTCCAGCCAGATCTTGCACCGGAACATCGGCCGCGGGGCCGGGCCGGCGATGACATCGGCCTTCATGTTGTAGTTGCTCCCGTGACACGGGCACCGGAACCGGTGTTCCGCGCTGAACCACCGCGGGGTGCAGCCCAGGTGCGTGCACCGCGCCCAGATCGCATAAATGCCGCCGGCATCACGGACGATCCAGGTCCGGAAATCCTTGAGCCACTTTTCCGAAACCGTGTTCGGCGTGTAGTCGGTGGGTTTGCCGACCTTGAATTTGGTCTCCGGCTCGTACAGGATGTTCGGGAAGAGAAACCGGTTGAGCGCCCCGAAGACCGCCGCCCCGTACGCCGCGATGATCCCCCACCCGATGTTGACCACGAACTTGCGGCGGGTGACCTTGTCGTAGAAGGTTTCCGGTCCGGCGCCGGCAACGGGAAGCGGGGCGTCAGCCATGGTCGGGCCTTACCAGCCCGGCAGTTCCTTGTCGGCTTCGGCCTTGGGGCTCCGATCCTCGAACAGGACCTTGTACCGGTCGGCATGATCCGCCTTGAACTTGGTCAGAAGCTCCAGCCGGTGGGCCTTCCATTCCGCCTTGTGCTTCACCTTGCGCTCACCGGAATCGAACTTCAGGAACTCAAAGATGGCCTTCCCCTGCTTGATCTCACAGCCCGGCTTGCTCATCATGCGCTTCACATACCGGCGCCACTCATCTTCCTTATAGAGCTGGGAGTTGATCGGGCGGGCCAGGGTATGGCACTGGCTGCACGACTTGAAGCTCTCGTACTTCTTCTGGACATCCGCCGGGTACTTGGCGATATCAATGGAATCCGGCCCCGCATCGTTCGGGAACGGTTCCTTCTGCGCCTTCTCCTTCTCGGACATGGCACTCTTGGCCGTGTCCCCCGCTGTCACCTTGGTCGCGAACCCCAGGCTCGTCATCCCCACCACCGCCATACCCACCAGGCCCATCACCATGCCGCGCCGCATCATTGGCCTCCTCGTCGCTCGCACCCGTTCCGTGATTCGGGGGTTCATTAGATTATCCCCGTCAGAACAGTCGCCATGTTAGCCATCCCGGGGCTGTCAAGTCAAGAAACCACCTCGCCCATGGGGGGCTGGAATTGCCCACGGATAAACGCCTCCTCGGCGTCCCGCGTGGGCGTTTCCCCGTCCATTTTGGCCCGGCGCAGGGCCTCCAGCATCCGCTGGAGCCCGGGCCCCGGGGCGTACCCCATCGCCATGAGGTCATCCCCCGTGAGCTCCGGCCGGGCGCCCCGGACCCCCCGGAGCCAGTCCAGCATCCGCTCCCGGGCGGCGGGCGTGGGGAGGAGGACCATGGCCGCCAACTGGAGCTCCAGCGGCGCCCCGCCGACCGCCGCCCGAATCTGGCTGGGCCGTTGCGCGGCCTCCAGCGTGGTCACCAGCGGCCCCATCCCGCCGGTCCGGACCAGGGCGTCCCGCGCCCCGACGGAAAGGTTGAGCCGCCGGCCCGCGACGATCCGCTCCTCCGGGCTGGCATGACGCAGGAGCAGGAGGAGGCAGGCCACGGCGGGATCCCAGGTCGGACCCTTCTCCGCCAGCGCGACCAGGTGCTTCATCCGCTCGACCTCCACGGCAAACGCCGCGTCCGGGCGGGCGCCCGGCAGGACGGCCTCCAGCAGGTTCCATTCACGCAGGCGCGTGAAGACGACGGCCGGCTCGGATTCGAAGAGTCCGTGAAACACCTCATCACGCAGGCGGTCGGCGGAGAGAAAGTCAAAGATGCGCGCCGCCAGGGCCCCGGCCATTCCGTCCAGGGTCGCCCCGTCCGGCGCAAACCCGAACCGGGCGGCAA
>JAHFSL010000575.1 GCA_023265785.1 Candidatus Coatesiibacteriota bacterium
GCCCACCATGTCCACGGCGATCTTGAGCGCCGCCGCCGCCGTGCGCTTGCCCGTCCGCGTCTGGAGCATGTAGAGCTTCGACTTCTCGATCGTGAACTCGAAGTCCTGGACGTCCCGGTAGTGCTTCTCAAGCATGGTGGTGATCTTTCGCAGTTCCGCGTAGGCCTTGGGCAGGTCCTGCTGGAGCTTGGCGATGGGCTGGGGTGTCCGGATGCCGGCCACCACGTCCTCGCCCTGCGCGTTGATGAGGTACTCGCCGTAGAACTTGTGCTCTCCGGTGGACGGATTGCGGGTGAACCCCACGCCCGTGCCGGAATCGTTCCCCATGTTCCCGAAGACCATGGACTGCACGTTCACCGCGGTGCCGATGTCGTGCGGGATCTCGTTCTGTTTGCGGTAGTACTTGGCCCGTTCATTCATCCACGACCGGAACACGGCGTCCCGCGCGCCCTCCAACTGGGTGAAGGGATCCTCGGGGAACGCCTTGCCGGTCTCCTTACGAATGACGCCCTTGAATTGGCCGACCAGTTCCTGGAGGGCCTCGGCCGGCAGGTCGGCATCTGACCTGACCCGCAGGGCATGTTTCTTCTCCTCCAGGATCTTTTCGAAGAACGGCTTGCCAAGGTCCATCGCCGTGGACCCATACATCTGGACGAATCGGCGGTAGCAATCGAAAGCCCACCGCGGGTTGCCGGAGTTCTTAATGAGGCCCTTGACCGTCTCGTCGTTGAGCCCCAGGTTCAGGATCGTGTCCATCATGCCGGGCATCGAGAACTTCGCGCCCGACCGGACGGAGACGAGCAGGGGGTTCTTCGGGTCTCCGAGCTTCTTGCCGATACGCTTCTCCAGGGTCGCCACGCCGGCCTTGAATTCCGGGAACGCCGCGGAGGGGAACTTCTTGCCGCTCTTGTAATAGAGGCGGCAGACCTCGGTGGTGATGGTGAACCCATCCGGCACGGGCACCCCGGACCGCGACATTTCCGCCAGTCCCGCGCCCTTGCCGCCGAGCAGGTCCTTCATGGTCCCGTGCCCGTCCGCCTTGCCGTGCCCGAAGCAATAGATGTACTTCGCCTTGCCGGCCATGGAGCCCTCCTTGAATTCGACTCGAAAAGAAAACCGGCCAGTATGATAACACCAGCCCGATGACCGCCGCACCCCTGGAGATCAACCCCGAGTTCCGGCGGGCGCTGGACATCATGGAGCGCGGGGCCCGTGACCTCCTGCTGACGGGCAAGGCCGGAACGGGCAAGTCCACGCTCCTGCGCCATTTCCGGGGGCAGACCCGCCGCCGGGTCGCCGTCCTTGCGCCGACGGGCGTGGCCGCGCTGAATGTGGACGGGGAGACGATTCACTCGTTTTTCGGGTTCGGGCCGGACATCACCGTGGACACGGCCGCCACCGCCCGCCCACGGAACCGCGCGCTCTTCGCCAACCTGGACGCGGTGATTCTGGACGAGGTCTCCATGGTTCGCGCGGACCTGCTGGACTGCGTGGATGCCTTCCTGCGCATCCACGGCCGCCGGCCCGGCGAGCCGTTTGGAGGCGTCCAAGTGATCCTGATCGGTGATCTCTACCAGTTGCCGCCGGTCATGACCCCGGCCGACCGCGCCGCGTTCCGGTCACGCTACCGCAGTCCGTACTTCTTCGACGCCCATGCGTTCTCCGCGTTGAGCCTGGAGTTCGTTGAACTGGAGAAGGTGTACCGGCAGACGGACGAAGGCTTCATCGGCATCCTGAACGCCATCCGGAACAACACGGCCACGCCCGAGCACCTGGAGTCCCTCAACGCCCGGGTGGACCCCGACGAGACCCCCGCGCCGGGCGTCGTGGCAGTCTGCCTCACCCCGACCAACCGCGCGGCCGATGCGGTGAACGCCGCCCGGCTCGCCACCCTGCCCGGCGCCGCCCGGTCATTCCGGGGCGAAGCCCGCGGAGACCTCGGGGAGCGCGCCTTTCCGGCGCCCGCCGACCTCACCGTCAAGCCCGGGGCCCAGGTCATGATGGTCAGCAATGATGCCGAAGGCCGCTGGGTCAACGGAAGCCTTGGCCGGGTCACCCGGATCCTCGCCCGCCCGGGCGAACCCGATGCGCTTCGCGTGGCCATCGCCGGCGGGGACACGGTGGAGGTCGGACCGCACCGCTGGGACCTCTTCAAGTATGTCTGGGACCGCACCGCGAAGCGGCTGGGCACCGAAACCGTCGGCACCTACACCCAGTACCCCGTGCGGCTCGCCTGGGCTGTGACGATCCACAAGGCCCAGGGTAAGACCTTTGACCG
>JAHFSL010000576.1 GCA_023265785.1 Candidatus Coatesiibacteriota bacterium
ACCCTGCCCGGGCCCGGATCGTCGCCGTGGCCGAACCCCGGGCGTTCTACCGGGACCGGCTGGTGCGCGCGCACCGGATCCCCCCGTCAGCCGTGTTCAGCCGGTGGGAGGACCTCGCCGCGGCCCCGCGGCTGGCCGATGCCGTCATCATCGCCACCCAGGATCGGATGCACGCCGCGCCCGCGATCCGGTTCGCCCGTCAGGGCTACGCCATCATGCTCGAGAAGCCCATGGCGCCAACCGAGGTGGAGTGCCGCCGGATCGTCGCCGCCGTCAAGCGCGCCCGGGTGATCTTCGGCGTCTGCCATGTCATGCGGTACACCCGGTACACCCGGGCGCTGAAGGCCCTCCTGGCGACCGGTCGCATCGGCGACCTCGTCAACATCCAGCTCCTCGAGCCCGTCGGGTTCTGGCACCAGGCCCACTCCTTCGTGCGGGGCAACTGGCGCAACGAGCGGCGCTCCTCCCCCATGCTCCTGGCCAAGTCGTGCCACGACCTGGACTGGCTCCGCCATGTCATGGGCGCCTCGTGCACCCGGGTCAGTTCCTTTGGGGCGCTCAAGCATTTCCGGAGGGCGGAGCGCCCCCGGGGGGCGGGAGCGCGGTGCCTGTCGTGCCGGATCGAGAAGACCTGCGCCTACTCCGCGAAAAAACTGTACCTGGGCATGCAGGCCCGGCGCCAGCGGTGGTGGCCGCTGGATGTCATCACCCAGGACTTCTCCCGGGCCGGCGTGGCGCGGGCCCTGCGCGAGGGCCCCTATGGCCGGTGCGTCTGGGCCTGCGACAACGACGTGGTGGACCACCAGGTGGTGAACATGGAGTTCGCGGGCCGGCGCTCCGCGTCCTTCACCATGACCGCCTTCACCCGCCAGCGCGACCGCGAGGTCCGCCTGTTCGGGACGAAGGGCGAGATCACCGGCGATGGCCGGCATCTCCACGTGTACGATTTCCTCACCGGGCGCACCGACGACATCGACACCGAGACCGCGAAGGACGGGATCCTGGGCGGCCACGGCGGCGGCGACCTGGGGATGATGGAGAGCTTCGTGGCGGCGGTCGCCCACCGCGACCAGTCCCGCATTCTTTCCGGCCCCGACGAAACCCTGGAGTCGCACCTGATGGTTTTTGCCGCCGAGCGCGCCCGCCGCCGCGGCACCGTGGAGGCCGTCCGGGCCTAGCGGCTAGTCAATCAGGAGGAAGCCGCCGGCGGCCGTGACGATGCCGGCGTGGCGGTGCGGGTTGGCCGCCGTCACCACGCCCGGCAGGCCCCGTGGCAGGCCCACCGCATCAAAGCATTCCCACATCAACCGGCCGGCATCCTTCCAACTGACGCACACCGTGCCATCGGGCGCTTCCAGGATGACCGGAAACCAGCCCTGGTCGGCCGCGGTCCGGACCTCCGCCGGGCCGGCCGGCCGGCCGCGCCCGTCCAGCCGCGCCCACGACACCCGCCCCGCGGTCTGCCAGGCCGCCAGCCAGCCTTCCCCGACGGCCGGGCGGAGGAACGCACCCGTCATCGGGCAGGCATCGAGTTCCCAGGATGGGCCGGCACCCAGCCGCCGCCGCTCGGGGCGCGTCTGCCCCCGCCCCCAGGCGATGAGGTGCTCGTCGCGCCGGTTGCCGGCCTTCTCGCGGTAGATCAGCCCCAGCCCCCCGTCGGCGGCGAACGCCGTCCGGGTGGCACAGCACTCGCACGGATCGGCCCCCTCCACCCGCTCGGCGGCCGCAAAGGTCGCCCCGTCGTCCGCACTGCGGTTGAGAAAGAGCCCGTCCGCCGTCCACGCCACGATCACCGCTCCTCCCGGCCCGGCCGCAAGGGAATAGTTGTCACTGGGCCGGTGATTGAGGTTGCGTTCCGCGATGAAGGCCTCCCCGGGCGGGTCAAGAAAGGCGTACCGGACGCCCCAGGATTCCCGGGGCCGGCCGGCCTGGTAGTCGTCAGCATACCAGGCCACATGCACCCGCCCCGGATGCGGGCCGTTCGGCGGGGACAGGGCGAGGTCGGGGCCGCGGAACCGCCCGGCCGGCGCGGCGGTCCCCACGACCGAATTCACGCGGACCGGGAAGCCGAACGAGTCGGCCCCGTCCCGGGAGACGGCGTACCAGGCATCACCGGCCAGGATGAACGCCAGGTGGATCGCCCCCCGGGCATCCACCTCGGCATCGGGCGCGGCGCCGCCCCCGGGGACATGAATCACCCGGACCGCCGGCGGCGCGGCCGGGGGGCGGGTGTCCACGGGAACGCACCCGGCGGCCAGGAAGCCGGCGAGAAGGGCGG
>JAHFSL010000136.1 GCA_023265785.1 Candidatus Coatesiibacteriota bacterium
CCTGGGCCAGCGTGATCCGCGCTTCGGGCAGTCCGACGGTGTCCACGGCCTGCATGGCGGCTGACGCCATCAGGAGCCCCCGGGGATCGGCATTCCCGATGTCCTCGGAGGCCAGGATGATCAGCCGCCGGGCGATGAACCGGGGGTCCTCGCCGCCCGCGATCATCCGGGCCAGCCAGTAGATGGCCGCATCGGGGTCGGAACCGCGCACCGACTTGATGAACGCGGAGATCACATCGTAATGCTCGTCCTCGTCCCGGTCATACCGGACATGGGGCGCCTGCAGGGCGTCCTGGACCATGGCGGGGGTCAGGGTCAGCGTTCCGACCTTGGGGGCGTGGGCCATCGCGGCAAGTTCCAGCCCGCCCAGCGCTGATCGGGCATCCCCGTCGGCCGCGGTCGCCAGCAGGGCCAGCGCCTCCGGGGTGGCGTCCAGCCCCATCCCGGCCAGCCCCCGGTCCTTGTCCCCCAACGCCCGGCGCAGGAGCACGAGGAGGGCATCCTTCATGAGGGGCTCAAACACGAAGACCCGTGACCGGGACAGCAGGGCCCGGGTCACATAGAAGTAGGGGTTGTGGGTGGTGGTGCCGATCAGGACATAGAGCCCCTCCTCGACATCGGGCAGGAGGGCGTCCTGCTGACCCTTGTTGAACCGGTGGATCTCGTCGAGAAACAGCACGGTCCGGCGGCCGGTGGCCCGGCGACCCTCGGCATCCCGTTTGACCGCCCGGAGATCCTCCAGCGTGGAGGTCACGGCGTTGAGCCGGACCAGTTCGGCCTGGGTGCGCTGGGAAATGATGGACGCGACCGCGGTCTTCCCGCAACCCGGTGGCCCCCAGAGGATCAGCGACTGGAGCCGGTCCGTCTCGATCAGGACCCGGAGCGGCTTTCCCGGGCCCAGCAGGTGGTCCTGGCCGACGAACTCGTCGAGGGAGGCGGGGGCCATGCGCCGCGCGAGGGGCGCCCTGACGGATGAGGAGAAGAGTTCGGACTGCTTCATGGAAATAAAACCAAGCCCCACCTGTGCCGTCGGTGGTTACTCATCGCTGAACCCTGTTGTACAGGTGGGGCTCCCGGGGAAGGACTTTTGGAACACCTCGTTCTAGAGGTGTTACGGGTCACATTCCCTTTTCGTCGCCCCGCTAACTTTCAAATCGGTTCAGATATTTCGCACACGCATACGAACACTGCAGGGCCAATTCCGATGGTAGGGAAAATGTGCCTGATTGTCAAGCCCGGCCGCGCGACCACAGGTTGGCGAACACGAGGACCTTGGTCACCGCATCATGGACGCACGCGAGAAACCCGGGCAGGCCGTCGAGGAAGCCGAGGCGGAACAGGTAGCGGCGGATGAACCGGGTGACGGGCCGCCATGCACACCACCGGACGGCATTGACCACATGGGGACGGGCGCCGTCCCGCCATTGCGATCCGGCCTCCATCGCGGCATACACGCCCGGCTTGGAAAAAAAGGTCGCAAGGTCGCGGTAGGGGAAGTGGTCAAGCGGGGCGTCGAGATGGCCGACCGGGCCGGCGACGGCCAGCCGTTCGTGAACCATCTTGTTGTTGAATCGCGCGCGGCCACGGCGGAATAGCCGGAGCTGGAGGTCGGGGTATTTCCCGCCGTGTTGCAGGAACCGGCCGAAGTAGTGGTTCCGGCGCGGCATGTCAAACGCCTCCCCCGGCCCGTCCACACGGAGCACATGCTCAATGGCGCGGCGCAATGCCGGGGTGACGACCTCATCCGCATCCAGGCTCAAGATCCAGGGAAACCTGGCCCGCGCGATCGCCCGGTTCTTGGCCGGGCCGAAGCCGTCCAGCCGGTCGTGAAACAGTCGGACCCGGTGCCGCCGGGCGATCCGGACCGTGTCGTCGGTAGACCCGTTCTCGACCAGCACGATCTCATCGGCGAACCGGACACTCCGGAGGGTGGCGTCCAGGGTCTCCGCTACATCCCTGGCGATGACGACGACGGACAGCCGGGCGCGGTTCAGAGCGAGGCGAGGAGGGTGGCGGCGGTCTTGCCTGCGGCCGCCACCGCCGTGACGCCCGCGCGCAGTCGCGGGTCCAGCTCGCGGGACAGGGTGACCGCTCCCAGGAGGGGTTCCAGGAGGGCCTTGACCACCGGTTCCAGGGCCGCATAGGTGGCGGGCTCGTTGGGCGCCGCCATCCGGTCATTGACGCAGATCTCGATCCGGCTGGCGGGAAATGCCAGGACGCCTTTTGCCTCGGGCTCGCCCTCCAGGAGGGCGACGGCCGTCAGGCACTCCTTGAGCGCCCGCTTCAGCGGGTCGGCGGTCCCGGCCGGGGGGCGTCGCTGGCTGTAAAGCAGGCCGGGTTTGCCGCCGGTGGTATCCAGCGCCCACTGGCCCTCGTGGGCGACCAGCAGGACCTGGGGTCCGTGGGCGATATGCGTGTACTCGGCGACATCCACCAGGACCCCGGCCAGCCGGCTCTCCTGGATCCACCGATGGAACACGGGAATGAAGGCGCGCCACGTCGTCGCGGGAGAGGCCTCGGCATGAACCTTGACCTCGGCCCGAGCCAAATCCAGGGCAAGGGCAGCCGCGCTCACAGCAGGTCCACCTTGGTGGACTCGGTGACATTGCCCACGAAGGAGTGCATGGCCTCCAGCCACAGGTTGGCCTCTTCGACCCGGGAGTGCACCGCATCGGCCGTGACGGGGTCCACGGCCTGCTCTCGCGCTTTGCGAAACAGCCGGGCGAACGGCTTGTGACCGGCCGGCAGTTTCTCAAACAGCACGCCGGACATGGGGTCGGGCGAGCAATACAGCCGGTTGAACTCCTCATGGATCCGGTCGGCTTTCTCGGGGAACTCCCGGTTCATGATGCGCAGGATGGCCAGCGCGGCATGGTTCATGGAGGCGTGGGCCAGGGTCAGGGCCCCCTGGAGGTCGCCGCCGTCCAGCTTGACCGAGGCCTCGAAGACCTCGTGGCCGGCCGCGTCAAGGGCGAACTGGGAGGGCGTGATCACCTCGCCCGCGCACTCGCCCTTGCCGATGTCGGACATCGTGTACTCGCGCGGGTCGCCCCAGTCCTAAAAGAGGCCCGGCTCGGCATCGTGGGTGGCCGGGAGCACCTGCAGATCCTTGATCCCCTCCAGCACCGCCACCTTGCCGATCCGCATGATGAACGCCTGGAAGGTCTCCGCCCCCTGCCGCTCGGCGGCGAACCGCTTCGTCAGCCGGTCCACCACTTCCGGGATGCGCTTGGAGGGCACCACGCCGATGGGCAGGCCATACGAGCCGCCGTTGTGGTCCCACTGGCCGCCCAGCACGATGTTGAAGTGGGGGACGGTATACCCGCCGACCTTCCGGCTCCCGCCGAAGAACCCCAGGTCGGCGATGTGGTGCTGACTGCACGAGTTGGGGCACCCCGAGACCTTGATCTTGAGGGCGCGCACCTCGGGAGGCAGGGTGGAGAAGTTCTCCATCAGCCGCCGCTCCAGCTCACGGGCCAGCCCGCGGGAGGAGGCGATCCCCAGCTTGCAGGTGTCGGTGCCCGGGCAGGCGGTGATGTCGGCGATGGTATTCGCCCCCGGCGCGCCCAGCCCCAGTCCCTTGAGTTCGGTATAGATGGCGGGCAGGTCGGCTTCGCTGACCCACCGGAAGACCAGGTTCTGGTCCACCGTGGTCCGGACCGTGTCCCTGATGTATTTCTTAGCCAGAGTGGCCACGCCCCGCAACTGGTCGGGGGTGAGGTCGCCCAGCGGCACCGTGACATACACGGCGGCATACCCGGGCTGGCGCTGTGTGTAGACATTCGTGGCGGCCCAGGCCTCGAATCCGTCGGGACGCGCCGCGCCGTTCAGGGGTTTCGCCGCCTTCGCGGCCTCCTCCTTCCAGGTTTTTGCTTCCTCCGCCGGCCAGGACTTCCACCGCGGGTCGGGTTCGAGGATCTTGCGCTCCTCGCGAACCAGCCGGCGGAACTCGTCAATGCCGAGTTTCTTCACGAGGAACTTGATCCGCGCCATCGAGCGCAGTTTCTTCTCACCCAACCGGCCGAAGACGCGCGCCGTGGCCTGCCCCAGCGGCAGGATCTCATCGGCGGGAACGAAGGCCTCGAGCACCTGCGCGTTGAACGGCGTGGGACCCAGTCCGCCGCCGACGAACGCGGTGAATCCGGGCTCACCCGCGGGGCCCTTGGCCGCCACAAATCCCATGTCGTGCATGTTCACCAAGCCGCAGGCCTCATCCTTGCACCCCGAGAAGGCCACCTTGAACTTGCGGCCGAAGTCCTGGGCATCGGGGTGGCCCAGCATGAACCGGAAAAAGGCGCGGGAGTACGGGGTGACATCGAAGGATTCCGTCCGGCAGACGCCCGCCAGCGGGCAGGCGGTGACATTCCGGACCGAGTTTCCGCAGGCTTCCCGCGTTGTAATGCCCACCGCGCCCAGCCGGCGCATGATGTCGGGGGTGTCCTCGATGTGGACGAAGTGCAGCTGGAAATCCTGCCGGGTGGTGATGTGTGCGATCTGGTCGGAGCACTCCTCGGCCAGGTCGGCCATGGTCTCCAACTGGGCGGCGGTCGCCCCGCCGTAGGGAAACTTGATCCGCAGCATGCCCGGGGCATCCCACTCGGTGTTGGGCCCCTTGGTGGTCTTGCCGGTGCTCGGGAACACGATCTTCCGTTCGGACTTCCCGTCATGCCGGCGGCCGTGGTCGTAGCGCTGGCCGTAGGAGCCGCGCCGCAGGCGAGTCTCTGCGAACACCGGCTCCTCCACCTTGCCCTGCTTGCGCAGGTGGATCTGGGTCTCAAAGACGTCAATCTCCCGCTCCAGGTCGGGCTCGATCGTCCCTGCCAGCCGTGTTTTCCAGCTCATGGAGTACCCAGTTTAGACGGTTTTTTTCCCCGTGAGAAGGGACCCCGCGCGGGTTGTAACGGGCGGGGCCGGGGGCGATAATCAGCCGCGATGAATGGAGTTGCCCTCCCCGCGCTGTCATCCCGACTGCGCGACCTCGCGAAGCGTCAGCCGGCGCACACCACCTTGCTTGGCGAGTTCTACCGTGACGAGGAGGTCTACCGGGCCGACCTGGACCGGATCTGGCGGACGGGCTGGCTGTTTGCCGCCCATTCCTGCGAACTGGCGGCGGCCGGGGATTTTGTAACGTTGGAGGTCGGGGACGATCCCCTCATGGTGGTGCGCGGGGAGGACGGGGCCGCGCGCGCCTTCCACAATGTCTGCCGGCACCGCGGCTCCATTGTTTGCACCACGCCCCACGGCCACCTGGGCAAGCGCATCGTCTGCCCGTACCACCAGTGGTCCTATGACCTGGATGGGAAACTCGCCCGCGCCACCGGGATGCAGGAGGACTTGCAGAAGGAGGACTTGGGCCTGCATCCGGTCCACCTGAACGAGTGCGAGGGGCTGATCTTTATCTCGCTCGCCGCATCGCCGCCGCCCTTCGATCCGGCCGGGGCGGAGCTGGGGCCCGTCCTGAAGCCGCAGGGATTGAAGCGTGCCAGGGTGGCCAAGATCCTGGACTACCGGGTCGCGGCCAACTGGAAGCTGGTCTGGGAGAACAACCGGGAGTGCTTCCATTGTGTCTCGAACCATCCCCAATATGTGAAGGCCAACTTCGACCACTACAACCCGGATGATGTGACTCCACGAATCCGGGAGCAGATGGTGGCCATGGTGAAGCGGGCCGAAGCCAAGTGGGCGGCCTGCGGGCTGGGCACGCCCCGCACCGAGACGGGCCTGACCCCGTTCCCCGACGCCGAGAAGAACATCTGGTTCGCGGGTAATCGCACGCCGCTGGTGGAGGGCTGGGTTTCGGAGTCCATGGACGGCAAGCAGGTCTCCACGCTCATGGGGGAGTATCCCGACCCCGATGTGGGCACGATGCGGGTGCGGACCCTGCCCAACTTCTGGAACCACTCCTCGTGCGATCACGGCGTGACCACCCGGCTCCTGCCGGGGGGGGCCCAGACGACCCTGATCCGGGCGTACTGGCTGGTGGACGCGCAGGCCGTCGAGGGCCGGGACTACGACCTGGTGAAAATGATGCCGTTCTGGCAATTGACCTCCGAGCAGGACTGGACGATCTGCGAACGGCAACAGCAGGGCGTCAACTCCTCCGCCTACCTGCCGGGGCCCTACTCCACCTACAAGGAATACAACGTGGACTCGTTCATCCGGTGGTACCTGGGCCGGCTGGTGGGAACTGCGGCCGCCGCGGGCGTGGCGTGACGCGCAACCGGAAGAAGAGCCCCCGCTACGAGGGCTGGCGTCGGCGCATCTTCGGGATCACCTGGCTGTCGTATGTCGGGTTCTATCTGGTCCGCAAGGCTTTTCCCGTGGCCAAGAATGAATTGAAAAAGGCCGAGGTCCTGGGCCTGACCAACGGACAGTTGGCCTGGATGGACGCCTTCAATTCGGGGGCGTACGCTCTGGGGCAGTTCATCTGGGGTCCGCTGGGGGACCGGGCGGGGACGCGGGCGGTGATCCTGATCGGCATGCTGGGGGCGGTGTGCGCGGCGCTGTTCATGGGCTGGACCACGTCGGTGGTGGTCATGGCGGCCCTGCTGACGGTTCAGGGGTTCTGCCAGGCCAGCGGCTGGGCGCCGCTCTCCAAGAACCTGGGCGAGTTCTTCTCGGCCGAGGAGCGGGGCACGGTCATGGGGTTCTGGTGCACCAACTACGCGTTCGGCGGGTTCATCGGATCGGCGGTGGCGGGCGCGGCGGCGCAGGCGCTCGGGTGGCGGTGGGCGTTCTTTGTTCCCGCCGGACTCCTGTTCGGTATCTGGATTCTCTTCCACCTGTTCCA
>JAHFSL010000577.1 GCA_023265785.1 Candidatus Coatesiibacteriota bacterium
GGTCATCACCGCCTTCGTCGTCGGTCACTTCCCACAGGAACGTGCCCGTCCCGGTGAATTTCGCGAGATACAAGTCGCGGCCGGTGGGACCGGATGCGTAGGTGTATCCCCCGACATAGACATTGCCCGATCCATCCACGGCGAGAGAGGTGGCCACCACATTGGATGGCTGTTCAAAGGTCCAGGATGTCTGAAGTGAGCCATCCGAGGCCCGCGCCTGGACCACCAGCCCGACGAGCCCGCTGCTGTCAATCAACAGCCAGGTGACCCCGGCCGGTGATGTCCATGCGTCCACAAGGTATTCGCTTCCCCCGCAGGTCGCGGACCAGTGAAGGGTCCACTCCGGCTGAACGGCCGTGACCGCGACCGCCGGCCCCGCAACCCCCAGAACGGCAGTGAGGACAGCGAGCGCCACGCCGCGCCGGTTCATGCCGTCTGTCACGTTCGCCGGTGTTCCGGCGGGGGCGCCAGCCGCCCGGGCCGCCGTGCCCTGCGCTCGACGGCCCGCAACTGCCGCCACTCCCGCTCGCCCGAGACAATCCTTTCCAACAGTGCGTTCCGCTCCTCATCGCGCGTGGATTTCGCGAGTAGCGCCCGCCACGCCGCCAGATCGCGCCGAACCTGGGCCATCCGAGCTTTCAGGGCGCGCCGGAACTCGACGCGCGGCGCGTGCGCGGAGGACGGCGGACCACTCGACCGCGCTGGCTCCGCCCCAGCGGCCGGCCTCGATACCGCGGCCAGCATCACGATGAACAGCACGCCCGTGTGTTTCATCACCGGGAGCAAGCCCCGCCACGATGGCCTATAGAACATGTTGGTCCTATCGTATCAACCGGTCAGCCGCACACCTCGGGTTGCCACTTGAAATAACGCGCGTGGACGGCACGGTAGAGAGCGTTGCCGACCAGGATACCCGCCACCGTCGCCAGCGCAATCCACCGGCCTTCGCCCACCTGAATGATCGCCGGGCCGGGGCAGGTGCCCGACAGGCCCCAGCCCAGCCCGAACAGGACGGCCCCCGGCACGACGCCGGGGTGCAGGCGGCGGTCCGGCAGGCGGGTGTCCGCCGGAAGCTTGCGCGCCTTCTTCCGGCTCTTGATGACCGCCAGCCCGGTCATGGCCACGGGGATCGCGGTCCCGATCAGCCCGAACATGTGAAACGCCTTGAAGGTGAACATCGCATGCAGGTAGTCAAACCGGGTGGCGCCACTGCGGACCAGGATGAACCCGAAGAGCGCGCCAAAGAAGACATACCACAGGGTGCCGCGCAGTCTCATGCCATCCCCCGGCCGAGCCAGTCCACGAGGAAGGAGATCACGATGCCGGAGCCGAAGAACACGCCGGTGGAAATCATGCTGGGCTTCTGGAGGCCCGACACCCCGACGATGCAGTGCCCCGAGGTACACCCGCCGCCCATCCGGGTTCCGAACCCGATCAGCAGGCCGGAGAACGCCAGGATCCCCGCCTGCCGGGCCAGGGAAACCGGGTAAGTTGCCGCCATCCCGGCCAGTCCCGGGTCGGCGGCGAAGGTGCCCGCCGCCAGCGTGCTGACCACCCCGCCCAGGAAGAGCCCGATGAAATACAGCCCGAGCCAGTTGGGCTCGGGATCATCCAGCGCCATGGAGCCGGTCAGCCAGTCCCGCGAGGTATCCTTGCCGCCCAGGAGCGGCCGGAGGACCCGGTCCGTCACGAACTGGAAGGTGGAGGAGGCCGACAGCAGGCGGTTCTTCACGAGCAGGAAGACGATGACATAGAGCCCGATGAGCGGCCCCCCCACCCACCACGGCCAGACATCAACCAACACGGCCTTGTGCACGGATTCCATGGAGTCCATAGTAGAACAATCCATGGCGGAAGGGGAACGGTTCCCGTGGCCCGGCGGCGCCCGTGCGGCGGTCTCCCTTTCCTTTGACGATGCGCGGGCCAGCCAGATCGAAACGGGACTCCCCATCCTGAATCGCCACGGGGTGCGGGCCACCTTCTACCTTTCGCCGCGAAATGCGGAGTTTCATGACCACCTCCCCGGCTGGCGGCAGGCCCGCCAACAGGGCCACGAGATGGGCAACCATACGCTGAACCACCCCTGCTCCGGCAACTTCCTCTGGTCCCGGAATCGCGCGCTCGAGGACTACACCGTGGACCGGATGACGGCCGAGTTTCGGGATGCTGACGCGGCCATTGCGGATGCCCTGGGCGTCACCCCCACGACCTTTGCCTACCCGTGCGGGCAGACCAACATCGGCCGCGGTGAGACCCTCCAGAGTTACATCCC
>JAHFSL010000578.1 GCA_023265785.1 Candidatus Coatesiibacteriota bacterium
TTCCACCCCGAACCGGTAAAACCTTGGTTCCCCGGCATGATAGAAGACCGTCTCGAGGTGGGTGGCCAGGCGGCAGAGCAGGGGATGGCGGCGAACCCGCCCGGCGGTCACATGGATGATCCGGGTGACTTCCGCGTCCGCACCCGTGTAGCGGATGGCATCAGCCAGGAATTGCTCCCCCAGGAATTCCGGCGGCCGGCCGGACCAGCGTTGGGCGGAACGCGCCCACAGGTCCGGGCGAAGCCGTGCCGGATCATCCACCCGCAGGAGCGGGAGAACCTGCTGGAAGGTGGGGGCGGGTGTCAGCGGGGAGCCGCCGCGAGGACCGACCGGGCCCGGCGGGTGAATGGAATCAGGCGGGAGGTGACGTAGCGTTCCAGCCAGATTCGGGGGATGGTGCCCGCGTGGGCGCGGACAAAGGAGGCCCCCAACTTCCGGCCGCGCCGCAGATCCTCGCGGATGCGGTCGGTGTAGCGCCGATCCACCGCCGGGTTGAACCGGGTCGGCTCGCCATTGCGATGCGGGGCCCGGTCGGCCTCCGTCAGCGCCCATTCCACCGCGCTCTTCTGCCACTGCTCAAGCGCTGCCGCCGCCCCGTGGCAGGCCCGGAATCGCCGGAGTTCGCGGCCCCCCCGCCAGCGGCCCAGCCACTGCTCCGCGGACCGGACCGGGTCCACGGGAAGGTTCCCGTCCCACATGCCCGCCGCGGTCAAGACCAGGGTGTGCAGCGAAGCCTCGGTGGTTTCACACGGGGACATGAAGACCGTATACCGACTCCAGGCCGTGGCGACCATCCCTGCCAGCTTCCGGGATTTGAACTGTGCGACCCAGTTGAGGTTGTTTTTGATCCGGGCATCCACATCCGGCACTTCCGGCCAAGGGCCGTCGCCCCCCTTGTAGGCCGATGCGGCCCAGGTCGTCACCCCCGAACGGGCGAAACCCTGCAGGTGCTTCTCCGTGAGGTGACCCTTGGTTTTGGCGACCGGGTCCGCCCCGTAACTCCACGCCATGAGATCCGCCTCCCGGGCGATGGCGCGCTGTCCGGTGGCCGGCCACTTGCGCATCATGTCGTCCCAGAGGATCGGGCGCAGGCCGTGCACATGCAGGTTGTCCAGGAGCGGTCGGATATGGCCAAGATACAGCCGATCGCGGCCAATCCTCCGGACGGCCTTCCTGCAGCGCGGGCAGGATCCCATGTGCCAGGCTTCGTCTCCGCCCAGGTGGAACCGCCGGATATTCCGCCCGGAGAGGGACAGGACGTCCTCAATGAGCTCGTTGATCAGCCGGGCGCTGCCGGGGTGGGACCCGCAATATTCGGCGACATCCGTCGGTCGCTCGCGGAGCGATCGGAAGCGGGCCCGGCTCAGCACATTTTCGGCGTGGCCGAAACACTGGACCAGCGGGACGACCTCGATGCCGAGGGCGTCGGCTTTCGCATGGAATTCACGGATGAATTCGGGGGAGTAGGCCGTGGAGGACCGGAGCTCGGGGTACCGTTTCCAGGGGAAGGTGTCCTCCCACTCCGCCAACACCAGGTCCAGCTTCAGGGCGGCGAAGAGGTCCAGGTGTTCGAGCAGCCGTTTCGGAGTCGGCGGGTTGCCCTTGAGGTCCAGGTGAACCCCCCGGCGGGGGACCACCGGGGTCCGACGATGGAAGAGACGACGTTGGGCGGGGCGATGGGTGGGCATCTCCAAGATCTTGCCCCGGCGGCTCCCGGTTTACAAGTCCCCTCCCGCCCAGGCGACGGCATTGAGGAGCAGGGACAGGAATCCGGGATTGGCCCATGCCCGCGCATCGTGGCCGAGGGCCAGGTAGGCCACCCGACCACGACCCACCTGTAGGACCGTGAGCAGCGGGCACGGGCGGCCTTCATGCGTCGCCGAGGCCAGGACCGTTCCGGTGCCACCGGCCGGCTCGGTCAGGTAGAGCTCATCCTCGATCCCAAAATCGGCGAGGCCTCCCGTGATCGGGTGGCCGGGATGAACCGTGACGTTGAACCTCCCGAACGGGGGATGATGGACGAACCGGTGGCCGATCAGTCCCAGCCAGGTCGCATGCCAGCCGGGTTCCGCCACATCCACGCTGGAACAGTGCAGGGCGACCAGCCCCAGCCCGGTCCTGACCCGCTCCGCCAATCCCGCCTGCTGTTCGGCGGCCATCCGCATGCCGTTCGTGTACATCACGACGGCCCGGGTCGTATCGCCGGGCAATTGTTGCGGGCCGCACCAGACATGCAGGGAGACCGTGCGACCAGCCTGCGCCAGGATCTC
>JAHFSL010000137.1 GCA_023265785.1 Candidatus Coatesiibacteriota bacterium
GTGACCGGGACGGCGTCCTCCGCGCCGCTGGCATTCGGCGTCCCGGTCGTCACCAGTGTGCCGGGTTCGGGCACGCGGTTCGTCTGGTCTGCGGCCGGAGCGGCCCTGCTCCCTCCGGGCCAATCGCTGACCCTGACGATCACCGGCATCATGGGGCAGACCTGCGGACCCGTGTCCGTTTCCAGCACGGCGTGGGTGACCGGCGCAACGCCGTGCGCCGCGATGACGCGCGCGTTCACCAACGGCACGGGATTCATCCTGGCCGGTCCTGCGACCGCGGTGGGCCTGAACCTTTCCCATGCCCCGGGGAGTCCCGCCAATGGGGGGGTCCTGGACTACAGCCTGGTGATCAGCAACCTCGGCGCCTCGACGCTGATGTCCCTCACGATTGCCGACACCCTGCCGGCCGGCGTGAATTTCATGGGCCAGGCCAGTGGCGGGCTGCTCGTGCACACCAATCCCGCCGGTGCTCTGCATGTGTGGTCTGGAGCGGTCGCGCTGGCGCCCGGAGGCTCGCTTACCGTGAGCGTCTATACCACCGCCGGGTGCGGCGGGGGACCCGTCACCAATCTCGCCAGCGTGACCGCCCTGTCAGCCTGCGCGGCGGACCAGGCCGCCAGTGCCCCCGACACCTTTACTCTGCCCGGGGATGTGCCCTCCCTTTCACTCGTCGCCGGCCTCTCCCCCTCCCAGCCGGCGGCTGGCGGCACGGTCCATTACACCCTGGTGATCACCAATACCGGGTCGGCCACGCTGGTGGACCTGACCGTGTCTGACACCCTCCCGGCCGGCCTCGTCGTCACGGGTCAGGCCTCACCGGGCGGACTGGTCTGGAATGGAAATACAACGGTACCGACCTGGATGGGTACGGTCAATCTGGCCCCCGGATCGGGGCTGACCATCACCATGGATGCCACCGTGCCCGCCGGATTCCTGGGCGATGCGGTGAATCCAGCCCTGGCCCGTGCAACGGCCGCGCCGTGCGGCTCGGTCGATGCGTCCGCCGTTGCGTCGTTTTCGATCACCAGGCCCCCGGAGCCGGTGGAACGCGGAAAGGTGAAGATCGTCGGCGGAGTGCGCGGGTACCTCAACCCCAAGCAGGGCGAACAGGCCAACATCCTCGTGTGGCCCACGGGTCCCGGCGAAGTCCGGGTCCGCATCTACGCGCGGACCGGCGTCCTGGTACGCACCCTCGGGGCGGCCGTGAGCGGCAGCGGGACCGTCGTCCTGCACTGGGATTGCACCGACGACACAGGATCGCCTGTTCCCGCCGGAATTTACCCTGTCGACATTACCGGTCCAGGCATCCAGTACAGGGACAAGCTCGCCGTCCTGCGCTAAGATCAGCCCCTGTACGGGGATTGGTCGACTCGAAGCACGGCCCGCCACCTGGGGGTGTTCGTCGCGCTGACCCTTCCCTTGGCCGGGGTGATCGCCACCCCGGCCCGGGGCACCACGGACGGCGTGACCGCCGTCTCCCAGATCGAGTCGACGCGCGCCCAGGCCCTGGGCGGCGCGGCCACGGCCCTCGGCCATGATGCCGCGCTCGCCTGGCTGAATCCAGCCTCGCTGGCCGGCATCCCCGGACAGTCCGTGACACTGGGCGGCCAGCGTGGGTTCTACGGCGAGTTGACGGGGCACGCCCTGTGGTCCCGGCCCGTCTCCTCCATCACCATCGCCGCCGGCGTCATCTACGATGACGCGGGCTCCGTATCGCTTTTTGCTCCAGACGGGAGCCTTCACACCCTCGCGCTCCAGCAGGATTTCGCCGGGCTCGCCGGCATTGCGGGCTCAATTTCGAACGTGCTCGTCGCCGGCGGGTCCGTGAAGATTCTCTCCAGCCGCCTGGTCGAGGCGGTCACCACCAGCGCAGTGGCAGTTGATTTCGGCGTCCAGGCCTCGGTCAGTTCCCGGATCAAGATCGGCGCAGCCATCCGAAACGCGGGGAGTCGGTTACACTACGGTGAGGATCCGGTCAGCCTTCCCTCGACCATGCATGCCGGGGTGGCCACAGCCCTTCCGCTGGGCGGGCCGTTGACAGCCATCGCGAGCGGGGACCTGGAGTACGGCGCAGGGTCGGGAGTCCTGGACGGCCACGCTGGCGCCTAGTTCCGTCTCCAGAATTCAGTCGCCGTGCGGGTCGGATACCGGACCTTGAATGGCAGAATCCCCGGCCGGATCTCCGCCGGCCTGGGGATCCGCGGAGGGCAGCAACGGCTCGACTACGCTGTGCAGTCGGGCCGCGGATTCGAACTCCCCCATTCCCTGAGCCTGACCTTCGCGTTCTAGACTGTTCGGACTCCGGGCCAGGCAGCGGACCAGGTCGCCTTGGTCTGCGCCATCAGGGACTCGGTGGTTTCGTCCTTGCCCGGCTTCACCTCGATGGTCACGATGCGGGGGGTGCCGTGCTTGAGGTAACCGACCTTGAATAGAACGGAGAGGAACTCGGCCAGCTCGGCCTCGCCGTTTTCGCCGCCCGCGATCCCGAACCGGGGATGCTGGTCACCGTACCGCGGGTGGGTGCGATCCTTGAGGACGCAGTTGCCGACATGGGCATGGGTCAGAAACTCGGCGGCCAGCGGGAGCGCGTCGGCGGACCGCTCGTGCTGGAGCGGCAGGTGGGACAGGTCAAGGAGGAGGCCGAAGTTGGAGCCCGTGGCCCGGACCCGCCGGGCCAGCTCGACGGCCCGCGCCGTGGGGCCGATGAGGCACTTCTTGTCCACATCGAAGTCAAAGACCTCAAGGTGAACGGGGAGCGGCGCCGCCTCCCGGCAGATGGTCGCCAGCGAGTCCACCAGCGCATCCATGGCCAGTGGCCGGTCGGCTTCCGCCGGGTCGGGGCCGGAGAGGACCACGAAGCCGGCCGGGTTCATTTCTTGTGCCCGGGCCAGCTCGGCGCGCACGGCAAACACGGCCTTGCCCCGCTCCACGGAATCCGTGGCATTGAGGTTGAGTTTTTGTGAAAGTTGCAGAGGCTGGGCGCCGCACGCCAGCGTCGCGCCCCGGGCCGCCACGACGGCCTTGAGTGCGGCGCGGGCCGCAGGGTCGGTCACCGGCCCGGCCTCAAGGACCTTGAAGAAGGCATCCGCCAGGAGCGCATCCGCCGTGGCCGCGACCGGCCCGCTCCCACCCATCACCTCCGGGCAGGCCATGAAGTGCACAATGCCCAGCCGGACCGCGTCTTCCCACGGGTGCGCCACGAAAGGTACGGTAACATATGAAGCGTGCGTGTACTGGGGATTGAGAGTTCCTGCGATGAAACCGCCGCGGCAGTGGTGGATGACCGCGGGTCGCAGAAGCGACGGGGGACGGGAGGTGGTCCGCAACTACTCTCCTCCATCGTCGCGTCGCAGGTCGCCACCCACCGCCCGTATGGCGGGGTGGTCCCGGAACTGGCCTCGCGCAGTCACATCCGGTTCATCACCCCGGTGATCCGCGATGCGCTCGCCAAAGCCGGGGTGGCCCCCTCCGCGGTGGACGCCGTGGCCGCGACCGCCGGGCCGGGACTGGCCGGGTCCCTGCTGGTCGGGCTGACCGCCGGCAAGACGCTGGCCTACCTCCTGCGCAAGCCGTTCTTCGCCATCAATCATATTGAAGCGCATGTGTACGCCGCCTTTTTGGCAGAGCCCACCCTGAAACCGCCCCTGCTGGCGCTGGTCGCCTCCGGGGGCCACACCGAACTGATTGCCATGCCCCGGCACGGGGTGTTCCGAATCCTGGGACGGACCCGCGATGACGCGGCGGGCGAGGCGTATGACAAGGCCGCCAAGGCGCTGGGCCTCCCCTACCCCGGCGGACCCGCACTCGAGAAGCTGGCCCGCCGCGCCCGGCGGGAAGAAAGGATGCCGGTGGCCCGGATGCGCGATGGCGGGTTGGGGTTCTCGTTTTCGGGACTCAAGACCGCCGTGGCGCTGGCCGCCCCGAAAACCCGCGACCGGGCCGCGCTCGCCGCCGGGTTCCAGCGCGCGGTCATTGACGCACTCCTCGGCCAGACCCAGGCTGCCCTGACTTCCACCCGGAGCCGGACGCTGGTGCTCGCGGGCGGGGTGGCCGCCAACGGCGCCCTGCGCGATGCGTTCAAGGCCATGACGGCGGAGCGCAAGGTCCGGCTGGTCGTCCCCCCGCTGGCGCTGTGCACGGACAATGCGGCCATGATCGCCTGCGCCGGCTGGTACGCCGCGAAGCGCCGCCGGCCCGACCGGCTGGACACACCGGTGCGCGCCTCCTGGCCGGCCGGCTCCCCGCTCCACGAGGTGGCGGCATGAAGGGCCCGGAACTCTCCGTCGTGATCCCCGTCTACAACGAGCGGGAGTTCCTGCCGGTCACGCTGGCCCGGGTGGCCCGGGCGCCCTTCGACAAGGAGGTGATCCTGGTGGATGACGCCTCCACGGACGGCACCCGCGAATGGTTGAAGCGGCTGGCCGCGGGCCGGGTGCGGGTGCCGCGCCTGCCGCGCCCGCGCACCACGGTGGTTCTGCACGAGCGCAACCGGGGCAAGGGTGCCGCCCTGCGCACGGCGCTGGCGCGGTGCCGCGGCCGGTTCATCATCGTGCAGGACGCGGACCTGGAATACGATCCTGCCGATTGGCCCGCCATGCTGGCGCCGCTCCGAGCAGAGAGGGCCGATGTCGTGTACGGCACCCGGTTGGCCGGCGGCGGCGCGCACCGGGTCCACCTGTTCTGGCACTACCTGGGCAACCGGATGCTGACCCTGCTCTCCAACATGTTCACCAACCTCAACCTCACCGACATGGAGACGGGGGCCAAGGCGTTCCGCCGGGACCTCCTGCCCCGGTTCACCATCACCTCGGACCGGTTCGGGGTGGAGCCGGAACTCACCGCGAAGTTCTCGCGGCTGGGCTGCCGGATGTACGAGGTCCCGATCTCTTACTACGGGCGGTCGTACGCGCAGGGGAAGAAGATCACCTGGCGCGACGGCCTCGCCGCGTTCCTGCACATCGTTCGGTTCAGGTTCTTCAACTAGCCACCCCCATCAAACGCTGGGCGATTGAACTCCTGGCGTGCCCCGCCTGCCGGGGCCCGCTGACGGCGGCTGGCGCCGCTGCGGGCGGGACGGTCGAGAAGGGCATGGTGACCTGTCATGCCTGTGCGAAGGACTTTCCCGTGGACGGCACCTTCGCCGACTTCCTGCCGGCTGACCTGGCTACGACCGCGCCGGTCGGATTCGCGCCCGCCGAGGAGCCGTTCCTGCCATGGCACGCCGGTCGGCTCTTCGCGGGCTTCTACCAGAACGCGCTGGACCAGGCACTCACCCGGGGCGGGTTGATCCCGGCCGGGGCGGCCGTGCTGGTCGTGAATGCCCGGGGGGGCGCCGATGTGGAGGCCATGGCCCGACCCGGTGCCCGCGTGTTCGCGCTCGATCCCCACGCCCCCGCGCTTGAGGCCGCCCGCAAACGCGCCAAACTGCTCGGGTTCTACTGGGAACACCTGCGCGCCACGCCGGAAGCGCTGCCGGTACGCGACCGGAGCGTTGAATTCAGCCTCCTGCGGGACGGGCTGGGGCGGGTGACCGACCGGGAGCGCGCGCTGGGCGAGATGGCCCGGGTCTCGCGGCTGGCGGTCATCGTAATGGACCGGTGGGCGACCCTCCCCCGCGGCTGGTTTGCGGCGCGCGGGTGGGAGGAGCGCGAGCGCCGCCTGCTGGACCTGGCCCCGCTTCCCGCCCGTGGCTGGCGTCGCGGCTGGCAGAGACCGCTGGCGGTGTGGCTGGGGCGGGCCGCGGCCCGGCTGGCGCGGGCGGCGTTGGACCCGTGGGGGGGCTATGGTATCCTCGTCGCCGTGAGACGCGAGGGGAGCCGCTAGATGGATGCGCCGGCGACGCTGGAGGCCGTGGAACGGGCCGTCGAGGCCGTCCGGGGCACCAGCGCGTTCAAGCCCGAGGTGGCCATCATCCTGGGCACCGGGCTGGGTGGGCTGGCCAGGGAAATCAAGGTGGAAACGACGCTCCCCTACGAAAAGGTCCCCGGGTTCGTCCGGTCCACGGTCGAAAGCCATTCGGGCCACCTCCTGCTGGGCACCCTGGAGGGCCGCCGGGTAGTCGCCATGTCCGGCCGGTTCCACCGGTACGAGGGATATTCCTTCGCGCAAATCACTTTTCCCGTCCGGGTGATGCGCGCGCTGGGCGCCAAAGCCCTGCTGGTCTCCAACGCCGCCGGGGGCATCAACCGGATGTTCGATCCCGGCGACCTGATGGTGATCGAGGACCACCTCAATCTCATGGGTGACAATCCCCTCATCGGGCCCAATGATTCCGCGCTGGGGCCCCGGTGGCCCGACCTGTACAACTGTTATGATCGCGACCTGCGCGCGCTGGCACTGGAGATCGGCCGGGAGGAGCGTCTGCGCGTGCGCCACGGCGTGTATGCCGCCATGACCGGGCCGTCGCTGGAAACGGCCGCCGAGTACCGGATGCTGGCCACGCTGGGCGCCGATGCGATCGGGATGTCCACCGTGCCCGAGGTTATCGTGGCCCGGCACGCCGGGATGAAGGTCCTGGGGGTCTCGGTCATCACCGACCGGTGCGTGGCGGATGCGCTGGGCCCCGCCAATGTGGAGGAAATCATCCGCATCGCCGGGGAGGCCGAACCCGGACTGACCCGGCTCATGAAACTGACCGCCGCCCGGATGGCCCCCTAGATGTTCGGCAGGAAGATCGCCCCGGGTGTAAACTACCCCCCAGGAAGCGCAATGGCCAAACAGTACAAGAACTACATGGAGCAGGTGGTCGAGAAGGCCATGACGGAATACCTCCG
>JAHFSL010000579.1 GCA_023265785.1 Candidatus Coatesiibacteriota bacterium
GCCGGGCCACCGTCACCGGGTCGGCAGGACGCACGCCTTCCCTCGATGAACCTGTCTGGTCCGCCGCCGCCTGGTCGGGGGTGTTCCCCCCATCCACCAGTCCCATTGCCTGAACCGGCCCTGCCGCCGGTGGTCCCGGCGGCGGGTCGGACGCCCCCGGTGGGGCGATACCGCTCCCCGTAATCTGGTCGGCACCGGCCGCCTGCAGGAGCGCCTGGACATGGCGGACGAGCGAGCCGCGAAACGCCCCCACCGCGAGGGAAGCGGGCGATGCCGCCGCCGTGTTCCCGACCGGGGCGACAGGCGCCTCGCCGGGAACCGGGCGCGCACCTGGAATTGACTGTGGCCCGGCGGGTTGCAGGGCCGCCAGGAGCGCCGGGAAGGCCGGAGTGGCAGATGCGGGATCCATCACCGGAATGATATCACCCGTCCCCGCGGGGCGTCAGGGGGGACCCCGGGGCCAGTGCCCGGAGCCAGCCCTGGCCTGCAATTTCGTCAAGCTGGGCCTGCTCGGCGGCACCCGCCTCCCCCCGCCACTCGGTCAGCCGGCGCTCCTTGAGCCGCTCGACCACCTTGACCTCCTGGGAGGCCTTCACCAGCTCCTGCCGCTTGGACTCGTGCAGGGCCTCCAGGTCCCCGATCAGCCGGCGCTCCCGCTCCTGCTCGAGGGCCAGCCAATCGAGGTACTCCTGGTAGAGGGCGCGGTCGCCCACCTCGAGCGCCCCCTCCTGCCGCCCGGCCAGTTCCTGGAGAATGTCCGCCCGCAGGCCCAGCAGGTCGCCCAGCCGCTGTTTTTCCAGCACCAGTGCCGCCTGGATTTCCGCCAGTTCCCGCTCCCGCACCTCTTCGAGCCGCACCCGGTGCCGCAGGACGGCCTCAAGCCGGAAGGCGAATCGTCGAATCATGGCAGGAGTCCCATGAGGAGCTTCACCGTGTCCTCGTAGGGGGTGTGCTCGTTCATGTCCTGCCGGAGAAAGGCGTTCACGCGGTCCAGGTACTCCAGCGCCTCGTCAATCTTGGGACTGCTCCCCTTCACGTAGGCGCCGATGTTGACCAGGTCGCGGGCGTCACGGTAGGTCGCGAGCAGGGAACGGACCCGCCCGGCGGCGGCCTGCTGGGCGGCGGGCACCAGGTCGAGCATCAACCGGCTCACGCTCTGGAGGATGTCCAGGCTCGGGTAATGGTTCTGCGCCGCCAGGTCGCGCGACAGCACGGCATGCCCGTCGAGAATGGCCCGCACCGCGTCCGCGACGGGCTCGTTCATATCGTCCGCCTCGACCAGGACCGTATAGAGCCCTGTGATGGAGCCGCGCTTGGGGCTCGTCCCCGCGCGCTCCAACAGGCGGGGCAACTGGGCAAAGACCGACGGCGTGTAACCGCGCGTCGTGGGGGGCTCACCCACGGCCAGACCGATCTCCCGCTGGGCCTGGGCGAACCGGGTGACCGAATCCATCATGAACATGACATCAAAGCCGAGGTCCCGGAAGTACTCGGCCACCGCACAGGCCACCCAGGCCGCCTGACGCCGGACCAGCGCGGGCTGGTCCGAGGTGGCCGCGATGACCACTGACCGGGCCAGCCCGCCCTTGAGGTCGCGCTCGATAAAGTCGCGCACCTCCCGGCCCCGCTCGCCGACCAGCGCGATCACATTGACGTCCGCCTTGGTGTAGCGGCCGACCATCCCCAGCAGGACGCTCTTGCCCACACCGGAACCGGCGAAAATGCCCATGCGCTGTCCGCGTCCCACGGTAAGCAATCCGTCAATCGCCCGAACACCCGTCGGAAGGATTTCCTTGATCCGCCGGCGGCGCAGGGCATCCGGGGGGTTCTGGTGAACCGGGACCTTGGTTTCCCACCGGAGGGGGCCGAGCCCGTCCTGGGGCCGGCCCAGCCCGTCCAGCACCCGGCCGAGCAGGCCGCGCCCCACGGGCACCTCGAGCGACCGACCGGTCGGGATGATCACGCTCTCCGGCCCCACGCCGCGCATCTCACCCAGCGGCATGAGCAGGACCCGGCCCTCCCGGAATCCGACCACCTCGCCCAGGACCTCGGGCGTTCCGGGGGCCCCGGCAATCCGGCAGATCTCGCCAAGCCCGGACACCCGGGCGGCACCCTCGATCACCAGCCCGACCGCCTGCACCACCCGGCCATTGATCCGTACCGGATCGGTCCCGCGCACCCGTACGGCGGCCTCGCGCAGGGACCGCTTGAGGGGTTCGCGATCGAGCAGGTCCTCGACCAGTGAGCTCATCCCGGCCCCCCGGGCCC
>JAHFSL010000580.1 GCA_023265785.1 Candidatus Coatesiibacteriota bacterium
GTCGGAGATCGTCCAGCCCGGCGCCACCTGGTTCACGGTGATCTGGTGCTCCCCGACCTCCTTGGCCAGGATGCGCAGGACGCCGTCCATCCCGCGCTTGCCCGCCACATAGGCCGCCTCGCCGGGCCAGACCCGGGGCGCACAGTCGGTATTGATGCCGATCACGCGACCCCACCGGTGCGCGATCATGCCCGGGACGAAGGCCTTGGCCATCAGAACATTGTGCAGGACACAGGTATCAAACTGGCTCTCGAAATCCGCGAGGGGCTGGGACAGGATGTCCTTCCAGGCGTACTGCAACACGGCGTTGTTCACGATGATATGGGGTGCCCCGAGGACCTTGACCACGGTGTCGCGCATGGCCAGCACGGAGGCCTCCTCGGTGATGTCCGCCTGCACCGCCACGGCCTTGCGGCCCATCGCGATGATATCCCGCACGACTTCCTCGGCCTTGGGCCGGCTGGTGCGGTAATGGACCGCCACATCGGCGCCGCACTTCCCCAGCGTCCGGGCGATGGTCCGGCCCAACTGGCCGCCGCCGCCCGTCACCACCGCCGTCTTGCCCGACAGATTGATTTCAAGCATGGGACCCTCCCTTGGGATGGCGCATCTGCCAGCAGAGCGCCGTGCATTGGTAGACGAACTCAACGAAGCCGTCATGGGCAAACCGGTCGAAGAGGACGGACAGCTCCCGCTCGAACCCCGCCCGGTCGGGCATCTCCACCTGCACATACGAGGTGGATCGGGCCCGGCCCAGCAGGCCCGCCCGGTCGAATCGCTGGCGGTTCGGGATGTCCGTTTCCGCCAGCGCTGTCACGGCCGCGCTGGCCCGGAGCGACGCCAGAGTTGCCTGCGCGGCGCCGACCGACTCCCGCCCCGGGCCCTGCCGGAACCGGTCCAGCAGGCGACTGTACTCCAGCAGGAACGGGGTCGTGGCGCGGATGTTCCAGAACGCGCAGGCCCAGCCGCCCGGCCGAAGAATCCGCGCAATTTCCCGCAGGGCCGCCGGAACATCGAACCAGTGGAACGCCTGCGCCGCCGTCACCAGGTCCACGCTGGCCGCCTCCAGCCCCGTGGCCGCCGCCTCGCCGGCCTGCCATACCGGGCCGCCGCCCTCGCCCCGGGCCCGCGCCAGCATCGCCGCATTGGGCTCGATCCCCGTGACCCGGTACCCGCGCGCGGCCAGCAGGCGCGAGGCGATGCCCGTCCCGCACCCCAGGTCCGCGACCCGCGCCGGCGGCATGACGCCCGTCACCCCGCCGAGCCAGTCGACCAGGGCCTCCGGGTAGGAGGGTCGGGAGCGGGCGTAGTCCTCGACGGTGGTCGTGAACCGCTCCCGCGGGTCCGGCGGCATGGCGGATCATTGTATACTCACCGTGCGCCGATGCACGCCGATCCGCTGGCCGAAGCCAACCTTGCATTCGATCGCGGCGATCTCGACGCCGCCCTGCGCGGCTACCAGCGTGCGCTCCGGATCATTCCGGAGTCGTTCATCGCCCACCTGCGACTGGGCGAAACCTACCGGCGCAAGGCCGCCGGCAGGGACCGCGTCATGCTCTCCCTGGCCGAGCGCGAGTTCGGCGAGGCCCTGCGCGTGGTGCCCCCCGAACAGAACGCCCATCTCAATCTGATCACGCTGGGCGTGGCGCTGGGCCGCCGCGAACAGTTGCGCGCGGCGTATGAGGGGCGGCTGGCGTCCGTCCCGTTCGCCCGCGACTGCCTGGCGGAACTTTCGGCCAACGCACCCCAGGAAATCGCCCCCGATGCCACCCTGACGGGATCGCGCGTCGGACTGCTGGTCCTGGTGTGCCTGCTCACCATGGGCGGCTGGGCCGCCTGGTCCTTCTGGCCGAAGGCCGTCAACGCCTTCGGATCGGCGGTCGGGGCCGACGCGAAGGATCCCGCCCCGGCCTTCGCGCTGGATGACCTGGAGGGGCGGAAGATCACTCTGGCCGACTACAAGGGCAATGCCGTCGTGGTCCTCGATTTCTGGGCCACCTGGTGCGGCCCGTGCAAGGCCAGCCTCCCCGCGCTCGCGGCCTTCCGCCGCAAGTACATGGCCCAGGGCGTGGAGGTATTGAGCGTGAACCTGCGGGAGGACAGCGGGACGATCCGCGCCTTCCTGGACAGCGAGCACTATGACCTGCACGTCCTGCTCGACAGGCTCGGCGCCATTGCCGGCGCCTACAACGTCACCGGCATCCCGACCATGGTGGTTGTGGACAAGAACGGAGGCATCCGGGACCGGATCGTGGGCTACCGGCC
>JAHFSL010000138.1 GCA_023265785.1 Candidatus Coatesiibacteriota bacterium
CAGACTCCGGCGGCGCCGGCCCCCGCGTACCCCGTGACGTACCGCATCGTCGTGACGAACACCGGGTTCGCCACGGTGACTTCATTGACCGTGACGGATACCCTGTCGCCCGTCGTGGTCGGCGTCACTGCGGATGAGCCCGCGGGATTTGGGGCCCCGGTTGCGACCAGCGTCCCGGGTGGCACCCGCTACGATTGGAGCGCAGGGGCGCTCGCCTTGGCCCCCGGGACGGCTTATACCTTCACCCTGACCGGATTCGCCGGCCCCGTGTGCGCCCCCGTATTCGTCTCCAACACCGCCTTTGCCACGGCCCTGACCGGGTGCGCCGCCGTTGCCCAGTCAGCCCCCGCCGGGGGATTCACCGCCTCGCCTGCCGCCGTGGCCTTTACCGTCGCGAAGATCCTCCAGACGCCGCCCGCCGGGATCGGCGCGCCGGTGACCTATCTGGTGGCCATTGCCAATACCGGGTCGGCCACGATCCAGAACGCCCTGATCGTGGACACGATCGCCCCGGCGTTGGTTTCCGTCACCGTGTGGGGGATCAATGGCGAAGTGGTGACGCCCGGGCCCTCCGGGTCCATCTACTCCTGGACCGGCACCAATATCAATTTTCCGCCGGGCATGGTCTACACCTTCACGATCGCCGGATCGGTGCAGTCAGTCTGTGCGGCGACCCTCGTGTCCAACACGATCTGGGTCAGCCTCGCGGGCACCTGTGGTCCGGCTGTCGAGCATTCGGCCGGTGGCGGCTCGTTCACGGTTCAGCCGGCGGTGGATGGCCTGACGGTGGTGAATACCGCCTCGGCGCCTGTTCCGCCGGTGCCGGGCTCCTACCGGATCGTCGTAACCAATACGGGTTCATCGACGCTCACCGCCCTGACGGTCACGGACACGGTCTCGCCGGTGATCACGGGTGCCGCGGCGGTTTCGCCACCCGGCTGGCCGGCCGCGGTGGTGGCCAGCGTGGCGGGCGGGACCCGGTTCGTGTGGAGCGGGGGCCCCAGCCTGCTGCCGGGAACCACCCTGACCTTCACCGTGACCGGAATTCCGGGCGTGGTCTGCGTGTCGACGAGCGTCTCCAACACGGCGTATGTCGCGGGGCGCAGTGACTGCTCCGCCGTCACGGGTTTCTCAAACCCGGCGGAGTTCGTCGTGGCGCCGGCCATCGTGGCCTTCACGGTCCAGAAGACGCTGGTGACCGCCCCGGTGGGCATCGGTGGGGCGGTGTCGTGGCGGATTGACATCGCGAACACCGGCACGGCGACCCTCCAGAACGCGCTCATCGTGGACACCGTTTCACCGACCCTGGTCTCGGTCACCGTGTATGGCAACAACGGGGCGGTCGTGACGGCCGGGCCCTCGGGCTCGGTGTATTCCTGGAATGCTGCCGCGATCAACTTCGGACCGGGGCAGGTGTTCAGCTTTACCTTCACCGGGTGGGTGCAGGCCATCTGTGCCGCCGTGGACATTTCCAATACCGTATATGTCAGGGCGTCCGACGACTGCGGGGCATCCGCGGAGCACTCCGCGAGCGGCGGTCGGTTCGCCGTCGCTCCGCCCGTGCCCGCCTATACCGTCCAGAAGACCCTGATGACGCCTTCGCCGGGGATCGGCGATGCCGTCGTCTGGCGGGTCATGATGGCGAATACGGGTACGGCCACCCTCCAGGACTTCACGCTCGTGGACACGTTGTCTGCCGCGATCACGGCCGTCTCGGCCGGTCCGTTCCCACAAGTGGCCATCGCCCAGGGGGCGACCGGCACCATCTACACCTGGGGCCTCGGCTCCCAGAACGTACCGCCGGGTTGGTCGTTCACCTTCTCGATTACGGGCCAGGTCTCATCGGTGTGCACCGCCACGCTCGTGTCGAACACCCTCTACGTGATGGTGACGGACGATTGCGGCGTGGTCACGAAAGCCGGCTCGGCGTCCGACCACTTCACGGTCCTCCCCGCCGTAGCCGGCGTGGCGGCAGTCCGGACCCAGATCCAGGCATCGCCGCAAACCGGAAATGCGGTGTCGTACCGGATTGATGTGACGAACACCGGAACGGCGACTCTGACCGGACTGACGGTGACCGACACGGTCTCGCCGGTGATCATCGCAGCGGTGGGGCAACAGCCGGCCGGGTTCGGGGCGGCCGTTGTGACCGGCGGTGTCTCCGTCACCCGGTTTGCCTGGTCCAATGCGGCATTCACGGTGGTCCCGAATCGGACCTACTCATTTACGGTGACGGGGACTGTGGGGGCCGTCTGCGCCCCGACCTCGCTGGCCGTGGTGACCTACGTGACCGGGAATACCACCTGCACCCCCGGTGCGGGTGCCGTGTTCTCCAACATGACCGGCTCGACCGTGAACCCTCCGGCCCTGGAACTCGTGGTCCGGACGAACCAGGTGGCCCCCGCGGTCGGAATTGGCGCGCCGGTGACCTACCAGATCATCGTGACCAACACCGGCGGGGCCACGATCGCCGGAATGATCATCACCGATACGGTGCCCAATGAGGTGATCGTGACTTCCACGGACAAGCCCGCTTCCGTACCCGCCGCCGTGGTGACCAGTGTCGGTGCGGGCGGGACCCTCTATGAGTGGTCCAGCGCCGCAATCACGCTGAATCCCGCCCAGTCATACACCTTCACGATCACGGGCCGCTTCGGCGTCGTGTGCGCCGCCACGAGCGTTTCGAACACCGGCTTCGTCCAGGTGGTCTCGACCTGCGGATTCGGAGCGAGCGTCCTGACCAACTCCGTGGCGGCGGTCGTCCAACCCGCGACGACCAGCCTTGCCGTTGTGAAGACTCAGTCGCCTGCATCGCCAGCCGTGGGGGCGACCGTGACCTACCGGATTGATGTCCGGAACGCGGGGGCAGCAACCTTGTCGGGTCTGACCATCACCGACACCGTCTCCCCGGTCCTGGCGGGCCTGACGGCCGACCAGCCGGCCGGGTTCGGTGGTGCGGTGCTAACGGGTGGCGCGTCAGCCACCCGGTTCGCCTGGAGCAATGCGGGGTTCCCGGTCCTGCCGGGGCAGACCTTCACCTTTACCATCACCGGCGTGATCGGGCCGGTCTGCGTGCCGACCGTGGTCACCAACACCGTCTATGTCACCGGCCTCAATGCCTGCGTGACAATCGGCGTACAGGCCGCGGGTTCCGGCATCTTCACCGCCCAGCCGCTGGCATTCAATATCGTCGCGGTCAATCAGCAGGTCGCTCCCGCGATCGGAATCGGGGCCCCGGTCTCCTATCGGATCGTCGTGACCAACACCGGCCTGCAGACCGTGACCGGGATTGACGTGGTGGATACCGTTCCGTCCGCGGTCGTCGTGACTTCCACCTACAAGCCGGCGATCGTGCCCGCAGCGACCGTGACCTCGGTGGCCGGCGGCACCCGGTATGAGTGGTCCGGCGGGGGACTGACCCTGGGCCCGTCCCAGTCGTACACCTTCACGATGACGGGGAATTTCGGGGTGGTGTGCGGTTCCACCACCGTGTCCACGACCGCGTGGGTCGAGGCGTTCTCATCCTGTGCCACTTCAGTGACGATGCTGACCGGGAGCACGGGAGCGCTCGTCCAGGCCGCAATCGGGTCGCTGACGGTGGCCCAGATCCAGACGCCGGCGGCGCCGGCGCAGGGAGCGCCCGTCACCTACCGGCTGGTTGTGACCAATACGGGGACGGCCACCCTGACGGGAGTCTCGCTGACCGATACAGTCTCGACCGGCGTCATGGCCGCCGTGGCGGACCAGCCGGCCGGCTGGCCGGCGGCCGTCGCGACCGGCGGGGCCTCGGCGACGCGGTTCGTCTGGGCGGGCGGGCCGGCACTCAATCCCGGCCAGTCGTACACCTTTACGATTACCGGGTACTCGGCCACGGTCTGCGTGGGCACGCAGGCGGGGAATACGCCCTACGCTGACGCGGGCACGGCCTGTGCCTCCGTGGGTGGGTTCGGCAACGCCGCGGGCTTCTACCTCAGCGCCCCGATCCTTGCGGTTTCCGCGGGCTCGACCCTGGTGCCCGGGGCCGTGGGCATCGGGGCCGCGGGGGCGTACCGGCTGGTCGTGACCAACACCGGGGCCGTGAATATCACGACCCTGACGGTGGTGGATACGATCGCCCCCATCCTGACGGGAGCCGTGACCGACCAGCCGGTGGCGATGGGCGCGCCGGCGGTGGCCTCCACGGCCTCGGGCACCCGATTTGTCTGGACGGCAAGTGGCGCGCCCCTGCTCGTTCCCGGAGCCTCATTGACGTTCACGATCACCGGCGCCTGGGGCTTCGTGTGTACCACCACGCCGGTGGGAAATACCGCGTATGTTGCGGCGGACATTGCGTGCGCCTCGGTCAACGCCCAGGGCGCGGCGGGCATGGCCGTGCTGGCGCCGGCTGCCGCCGGGCTGTCAGTGGTGAAGACCCACACGCCGTCCTCCCCGGGGCCGGGTGAAGTCGTCACCTACCGCGTCGTCGTGTCCAACACTGGAGCGGCAACCCTTTCGACCCTCACCGTGGCGGACACCCTCCCGGGTCTGACGGGGGTGACCCAGTTCACGCCGGCAGGATTCACGGCCAACGCGGTGGGCAATGTGGTCGGGTGGACCGCGTCCGCACTCTCGCTCACCCCCGGTTCCGCGTACACCTTTACGATCACGGGCAATGCCCCCTGCGCAGGCGGGTCGGTTTCCAACGCGGCGTGGGCGCTCGGGTCGGGCCTGTGCTCGGCGACTGAACTGCTTTCGCCCGCGGATGGGTACACCCTGCTGGCTCCCGGAGTCCTGACGGTTGTCGGCGCCTCAGCGCCCGTCAATGCTTCTATTGGCCAGGTTTACGCTGTCCGCTTCACCGTGTCGAACACCGGCGGATTTTCGGTGGCCGGCATCACGGCCACGGCCATGGCTGCCTCGGGTGGGGCCAATGTGGCGGCTTGGCCGGGGCCGACCGGTTCCGTTGTGCTGGCGGCTGGGGCGGGAATCACCTTTACCTGGACCTTCACGGCCGCGGCCTCCGGACCGGTGACCTTCGCACTGACCGCCACGGGCACGACCTGCAACGGCCTGTCGGCCTTGGTGGCCACCACATATCCGGCGTCCACCATGCAGGTGGCGGCGTCGCTGGCCGCGAGTATGGCCATCAACGCGCCGCTGGGGCCGCCATTGGTGGCGAAGCAGGGCAGGACGATTACGATTGCGTTCACGGTGACCAATGTTGGCGAGGCGACGGCAAATGCCCTTCAGCCGATTCCCTCCCTGGTTGAGAGCGGAACGAAGGGCGCGTTCATTTCACCCGTCGGTCCCGTTCCCGTGACCGTTGCCGCCCTGCCGGGATCCAATGCATCCGTCTTCCGCTGGACCTACGAGGCGTTCACAATTGGGACGGCGGCATTTACGGCGTCCGCATCTGCGTTTGACAGTAATACTGGAGCGACGCTTTTCATAACGACGCTGTCGGGAACCGTGGCCGTCGTGGCTGGCGCCAACCTGAGTGTGATATCGGTGGGGACGACGGGAATCATGCAGGTCGGGGAGCTCTTTGAAGTGCGGATGACGCTTTCGAGCAGTGGTGGCATCGGCGCATCGATGTACGCGGCCGCGATCAACCTCTCCGATGCAAGCCTGGCCCAGGTGGTTTCGGGACCCTCCCCGGCGGGTCCCGTGGACTTGCCCCCGGGAGCCGCAGTCACGGTGGTTTGGAATCTCCGCGCCCTCAAGGCGGGTGCCCTTGGCTATACCGTGTCGGCAACCGGTGGGGATACATCCGATCAGGTGCTCTTCACGAGGGTGTCGTCACTCGCCGCGGTGGCAATCGCCCCGGCGGTGCCGACGGGGCCGACCTTTGACGAGGACATTGTTCTGTACCCGAACCCCGTGTCCGGCGACCTGCTGAACCTGTGGATCAAGCTCGTTCTGGATGCCCCGCTCGTCGATGTTGAGGTGTTTGACGGTGGGTTCAACCTGGTCTGGAAGGGCCAGTGGTCGAATGTCCCGGCGAATAATTCCGTCCTGCCGATCACGGGCATCATGCAGTGGGCCCCGGGACCGTACCTCATCCGGGCGCGGACGAAGTCCGGTGACGGCACGACCCATGTCTTTCCGCTGATCCGGGTGGCGGTGGAGCGATGACGGCGCTTCGGCTCCCCGTCCTGCTGGCGCTGACGCTGGCGGCGCGCGTCGGGGCGGCCACGGCGCCCGACACCTCCCAGTTCGTGGGGTCGCGCCGGGCGGCGTTCCTGGGCCACGGGGTGGGCGCGCGGCCGGTCGGGATGGGGGACGCCTTCACCGCGCTGGCCAACGACGCCACGGCCTCGTTCTGGAACCCGGGCGGGCTGGGCCGGCTGGATTCCCTGCATGCCACGGCCATGTACGATGCCGCCGGGGCCGGGGTGGGTCTGTCCTATCTGGCCGTGGCCAACCCCCTGGGTCCCGGCACGGTCGGCGGGAGCCTCACGCTCATGTCCTTCGGCGACCTCGTGTCCCGGGACGCCACGGGCGTGAAGCTCGCCTCCACGGCGGTGACCGACTTCGCCTTCGCCGGTTCCTATGCCCTCCGCCATCCCCAGGCGCTGGGCATCCCGGGGGCCACGGGCGTCTCCCTCGAGATTGTCCACGAGACAATCGGGGGCGCGATGGTCGGCGGCTCGATGGGAAGCGTCGTCCCGTTCGCCAACGGGTTCGCGTTGGGTTGGGCCGCCCAGCACCTCTCCCCACCCTCCTCCGGGTTCACCCTTCCGGCCGCCCTCAAATTCGGCGCGGCGTGGGACGGGGT
>JAHFSL010000581.1 GCA_023265785.1 Candidatus Coatesiibacteriota bacterium
TTCGGATGGAACTCACCGAGCACATTGCCTCGTGGTTCGAGGCGGACGGGATGGACTCGCCGCTCGCCGGGGTCGGACCGGCGGATGTCCATGACCGGGCCGCCCGGCGCATCCCGCTGGTAGCCACGGGCAGCGGGGTGGTGCCCGTGGGCGATGGCGTTCTGGCGTCCGCCATGGGGGGCCGGGTCGTCTTTGACCAGCTGGCCCCCTGGCGGTCGGAGCCGGGGAAGGGGCTGGGCCTGCGCCGGACCTCCCGCCGGTTCTCCTTCCTGCTGAACCGCCTGCTGGCCAACCAGGGGGCGGCCGGGACCACGCCGTTGCTGGCACGATTCGGCAAGCCCGTTGAAGAGAAGGAAGCGCGATACCACGACGGCCTGTACCTGGACCGGCCGATTGAGTGGGACGACCCGTACCGGTTCTTCCGATGGTAACTTTACGGGGCGGCCTCGTCCTGGGCGTCATTCTTGCCGCCACGGGGTTGGTCGTTGCCGCTCCGCTCCGCGATCCGGCGGACCGGGCCGAGGCTCTCCTGCTGCGTATGACGATGGACGAAAAGATGGATTACCTGGGCGGCACCGACGGGATGTTCATCCGGGCCGTGCCGCGGCTCGGGATTCCCGCGATCAAGATGAGTGACGGGCCGACCGGCGTGCGGGTGTGGGGCAAGAGCACTGCCTATCCGGCCGGAATCTGTGTGGCCGCTTCCTGGGACCCGGCGCTCGCGGACCGGGTCGGGCACGCGCTGGGGCGGGACTGCCGGGCGCGCGGCGTTCACATCCTGCTCGGACCCGCGATGAACATCTACCGGACACCGCGGTGCGGCCGGAATTTCGAGTACGCGGGGGAGGACCCGTTCCTGGCCGGGCGGATCGCGTCCGCGGTGGTCCGCGGCGTCCAGGCCGAGGGGGTCCTGGCCACGGCCAAGCATTTCGCCGTCAACAACCAGGAAATTGATCGCGACACGGTGGATGCGCGGGTGGATGAGCAAGCCTTAAGGGAAATCTACCTGCCCGCGTTCGCGGCCTGCGTGCGGGAGGGCGGCGCCCGGTGCGTCATGGACGCCTACAACCGGCTCAACGGGCGGTACTGCACGGAACATGCGTTCCTCAATACGGAGATGCTTCGTCGCGAATGGGGGTTCACCGGCATCGTGATGTCGGACTGGGGCGCCACCCATGACACCGTGGCCGCGGTGAACGGCGGACTGGACCTCGAGATGCCGGGGGGGGACCATTTCAACCGGAAGGCCCTCGCCGCGGCCGTGGCGGCCGGGACGGTGAGCGCCACGGCGCTTGACGACAAGGTCCGGCACATTCTGGTGACGCTGGTCGCGGCGGGCTTTCTGGACCGGCCGCAGGAGCGCAAGGACCTTCCCCGGGACGATCCCGCCAGCGTCGCGACGGCGCTCGAGGCGGCCCGGGCCGGTCTCGTCCTGCTGAAGAATGACGGCGCGGTCCTGCCGCTGGACGCCGCGCGGATCCGCCGGGTGGCGGTCCTCGGCCCGAATGCCCACCCGGCCGTCTGGGGCGGGGGCGGAAGTTCCTGGACCGAGCCGTTCCGGGCGGTGAGTGTGGTGGACGGCCTGCGGCAGGTGCCCGGGCTGGACGTGGTCCACGTCCGCGGCACCCCGGAGCTGGGCGCGCTGGTGGTCGGTGCCCGGTATACCGGGCCGGTCACCCTCTCGGCCTGGGCGAATCCCCGCCTGGAGGGACGGCCCTTTGCGACGCGCACCGTCACCGCCATCGCCCTGGACCCGGACCGGCCCCCCGTGCCCGGGATGCCGCGTGAGTCTTTTTCCGCCCGGTGGACGGCGCGAATCGTACCCGCGGTTTCCGGTGTGTACGAATTTGGCGAGTCGTCCGACGATGGCGTGCGCGTGTTCCTTGATGGGGCGACCCTGTATGCGGACTGGACCGAGCACGCGGTCAAGACGGGATCCGCCACGGCGTGGCTGGAGGCCGGCCGCACCTACGACATGGCCGTGGAGTACTTTCAGGCGTACGGGCAGTCGGAGCTCCAATTCGGGTGGGGGGCGCGCACCGATCCCGTGGCGGCGGCAGTGGCGGCCGCGCGGCAGGCCGATGCCTTTGTGATCTGCGCCGGGTTCAACGCCGACCGGGAGGGCGAGGGCTGGGACCGGGAATGGGCGCTCCCGTCGGGCCAGGTGGACCTGATCCGTACCGCGGCCGACGCCAATCCCCGCACCATCGTCGTACTCTTCGGCGGCGGCGGGGTGGACTGGGAGGGATGGCTGGACCGGGTGC
>JAHFSL010000139.1 GCA_023265785.1 Candidatus Coatesiibacteriota bacterium
ACGTTCTCGTACCAGCCCCGCCGCACCCACAGGTCCACGCCCGCCTCCAGCACGATCTCCATCCGGGCGCGGTTCCATTCCCAGACGATGGTGAAGACCTCCTCGACGAACTCCGGCTCTTCGACCGCGCGGAGCGCGATCTCCTCCATCCCGCACAGCCAGCACACGGCGTCGAACAGCACGCCCCACTCCCCGACCGTCAGCAGGCCACGGTCCGCGGCGAACTTCTTCGCGATCGCGGCCTCCTCGCGGAAGGCGCGCAGGTCGGCGGCGGGCAGGGGCCCCAGCAGGCGCTTGAGCGCCGGCAGGTCGGCGGGCCCCTCCACCAGCCGCTTCACCCCGCGGGGCACGATGTAGTCGTCAAAGAGCGGTACCCGGTCGCCGTGCAACCAGTCGGCGCTCGTGTCCACGGTGGTCGTGAGCGGCCCGGCCGGGGTGTCGTACCGGCGGTGCACCCGGGGATGCGCGACGCCCGGAAGGTCCTCGCGCCGGTCCGTCACGGTGACCTCCAGGGGAAACCGCACGGGCAGGCCGTAGAGGTCGTAGGCGTCGTAGGCGCGGCGGTCGAGGTCGTTGCGGCGGGGCGGAATCTCCACGAACGCGTCGAGCCCGAGGTCGAGCGCGCGCTGGACGAACTCCTCCTGGTTGCGGGTCCGCTTGCGCAGGGCGCCGAAGATCATGAAGGAGCAGGGCACCCGGTCGGGAACCTTGCCGGAGAGCGCCGCCAGCATCCGGTCGCGCGACGACCAGCCCGATCCCATGACCCGATGATCCCCCCGCCCCGAGGGCCGGAACCATGACCGGAGTCAGGATTCGGGCTAGGCCGTGGCCTCGTCGAGCAGGAGGGCCAGGTCGCGCACCGCGGCCGCCGACCCCTCCGCCTTGAGCCCGTCACCCAGCATGGTGGCGCAGAACGGGCAGGCGACCGCCACCACCCCGGCCCCCGTGGCGGCCAGTTCGGCGGCGCGGTTCCGGTTCACCGCCGTGCCCGTCTTCTCTTCCATGAACATCCGCCCGCCGCCCGCGCCACAGCAGAACCCCGCCCGCGCCGTCCGGGGCGGCTCGTGTACGGTGACGCCGGGAATCGCCGCCAGCAGGTCGCGCGGGGAGGCGGTCTGGTCATTCCATCGGCCCAGGTAGCAGGAGTCGTGAATGACCGCATCCACCGCCGGGCCCACGGCGCGGGGCACGAGTTTCCCGGCACGCACCAGCCCCGCCAGGTACTCGGCATGGTGAACCACCGTGAAGCGGGCGCCGAATTCCGGCACCTCGTGTTTGAGCGTGTTCAGGCAGTGGGGACAGCCGGTCAGGATGGTGCGGGGGTTGACCCGGTTCAGCGTCTCGGCCGTGGCCTTGAGGAGCCCCTGCGCCAGGTACTCGTTACCCGCCCGCCGGGCGGGATCACCCGTGCAGGACTCCTCCCGGCCCAGGATCGCGAAGTCCACCCCGGCGCGCCGCAGGAGCCGGGCGACCGCCGTGGCGGTCTTCCTCCCCCGGTCATCAAACGACCCCGCGCATCCCACGAAGTACAGGACCTCGGCGCCGGGCCGGTCGGCGATGGTCGGGATCTCCAGCCCCGCCGCCCAGTCAGCGCGGGTGTCCGCCGGAAATCCCCAGGGGTTGGACTGCTCCTCAAGATTCTTGAAGGTCTGCTGGAGCTCGGCCGGGAACCTCCCCTCCAGCAGGACCAGGCACCGGCGCGCCTCCAGGATCAGGTCCAGGTGCTGGATGCCCACCGGACAGGCCTCCTCGCAGGCCCGGCAGGAGGTGCAGGCAAACAGAACCTCCTCCGTGATCCCGGTCCCTTCCCGCACGAAACCGGGCACCTCCGCGCCCGCCAGAATGGCGCCGGACTGCCAGCGCAGTTCCTCGCGCAGGTCGACCACCACCCGCTTGGGGCTCAACGGCTTGCCGGTGAGCGATGCGGGACAGACCGCCTCGCACCGGCCGCACTCGGTGCAGGAGATGAGGTCCAGCGCCTGCTTCCAGGAGAGGTCCCGCACCGAGCCCAGCCCCGGCCGGTCGGCATCCGCCCCTTCCAGGTCCGGTGTGGTGAGCGGCCGGGACGGCCCCGGCCAGCGCAGGAAGAGGTTCGGGACGGCGGTCAGGATGTGCAGGTGCTTGGACCCGGGGAGGTAGACAAGGAAGCCGAGGATGACGGCCACATGCACCCACCACCAGAGTTCCCGGCCCACCGAAGGCCGGACGGCATGGTTCATCCCGAAGTAGGAAACGATAATGAGCGCAGTGAAGAGCAGGACCAGCCGGGCATCCCGGTGGTCCGATAACACCGCGGGCCGGGCGAACAGCCGCCGCGCCAGCGCCACCGCCAGCCCGACCAGCACCAGCGCTGCCAGCGCATCAGCAACGATCCGATATACCGGATACGCCCGCGGCGCCCAGGTGGCCCAGGTGAACCCGCCCGGCATCAGCCCGTCCAGCAGGGTCTCCGAGGTGTGGATCTGTACGGCGAGGAACCCGGTGAAGATCGCCAGGTGCGCCGCCCCGATGACGGGGTTCCGGAGCAGGCGGGAGTGCAACAGGACCTCACGGCCCAGCACCGCCAGCCGGGCCCCGAACCGGCCCGTGACGGGGCGGGCGTTCCCCTTCAGCGCGCGAAACAGCCGGATGAGTCGCCCCACCCGCCACCCGAACACCCCGCCCGCCGCCACGAGTGCCGCGAGCACCAGTAACGGCTTCATGGTGATCCCCATCCCGGCCAGTCTACGGGAATTAATCCGGGGAATCTTCTGGAGGAATGCCCCCGCACAGGACCATGCAGACCATCGCCACCGGGAAGTGCGGAAAAAATCAACAATTGCCCAGCGAAGCGAGTGAATCCCCCTCACTCATGACCATGGTCCTTCGGTCGGGAGGGACAGATCGTCGAAATGGAAGCCGCATCACGGCATGGGGATTGCAATCACTCCCCAGCATGAATATCAACGCTCTTTCCAATCCGTTTTCTGTCCTGTCCCCATACGCGTCCCGGTTCGCCCCACTGTTCCGACGGCGAACACGGGTCTCACCCGCGATTCGGGTCTTCCGCCTCAGCCTGGCCCTCCTGGCCTCTCCACTGGACATGCCAGCCGTGGCCGCGCCCCTGGTTATCAAGCTTGGCACGCTCGCCCCGACCGGTTCGCCGTGGCACCAGATGGTTCTCCAGATCGGGGAGGAGTGGGCGCGCATCAGTGGCGGCCAGGTGACGCTCCGGATCTACGCCGGTGGAGTCCTCGGCGACGAGGAGGACCTGGTCCGGAAGATGCGGATCGGGCAGATCCAGGCCGTGGCCGTCTCCACCTCGGGCCTGGCGATCCTGAACACGGACATCATGTGCCTCCAGATTCCGCTGATGTTCGATTCCTGGGCCGAACTGGACGCCGTCGAGGCGGGGCTGATCCCGAAACTGGCGGAGGGCTTTGCCCGCCACGGCTCCGAACTCCTCACCTGGACGGAAGGCGGATGGGTTCACTTCTTCACCCAGGAACGGACCGCCACGATTGACGAAATGCGGACCCGGAAATTGTTCGTGTGGGCCGGTCACCCCACCACGGAGGAGTTTTACACCCGGGCCCGGTTCCGGACCGTGCCGCTGGCGGTCACCGACATGCTGCCCGGACTGCACACCGGACTGATCACCGCGCTGGATGTCCCGCCGCTGGCCGCCCTGCTCAACCAGTGGTTCGGGGTCGCCCGGTACATGGTGGATCTCAATTGGGCGCCCCTGCTGGGCGGGGTCATCGTGGACCGGCGCACCTGGGAAACCGTCCCCGCCGCCTGGCGCGAGCCGATGCGCCACGCCGCGGTCGCGGCCTCGGCCCGATGGAGCCGTGATATCCGCCGTCTTGGCGAAGAGGCGGTTCCGGCCATGGTCGCCCGCGGCCTCACCGTGGTCTCGCTTGACGCCGCCACCCGCGCGGGCTGGCGGCGGGATGTGGAAGCCCTCTACCCTGCTTTTCGCGGCCAGTTCGGCACGGCGGAAGACTTTGACAAAATCATGCAACTGCGGACCACCTTCCGCGGCCGCCTGGCAGCTCGCTAGAGTCGTTTCCCGGGGTGGACGGCACAATAGCTCCAACCCTCCCTCGGTGCCACCGTCCGGCCGCCGGGCTGGAGGAACTCGGTCGCGATCGACTCACCAAAATCCCCATCCTCTCCCGCCTCCACCTGATCCGTTGGCTGGTAGACCGCGAAATGCAAATGGGGACCTGTCGCCCACCCGGTGTGGCCTGACAGCCCGATGACCTGTCCACCGGCAACCTGGTCGCACACCTTGACGCGCGCGCCGTGCCGCTGAAGGTGTCCATAGATGGCCCAGGTGCCATCGTCGTGCAGAATGGTAATTCCGTTCGCATCCCCAAGAAATGTGCGGGCCGGCCCTCCCCGGCTGGAATCGTCCTTAACCTCGATGACGATTCCCGCGCGGGCGGCACACACGGAACTTCCTTCGGGCAGATCGAAGTCCAGGGCGCGCTTATTCAAGTGGGTCGTTGCTCCAAAGTATCCCTGAACCACCCGATGAATCTTTCCGTGCCGCCACGGGAACAGGTAGGCGAATCCCGGGGTTGGAAGAGCCCGGGGATCGCCCATGGCGGCCCGGGACGCGATTTCGTACATGGCGTGCTTGTATAGATCCGCCTGACGAATCGTGTTGACCGTGGCGGTGCATGACGGCAGGACGGTGAACGGGGTGGGTACGGAAACATCCGGGGTGAAGTTCACCATGGTGGGAAACGAAATGACACCGTGGAAGGTGATATCCGGACTGTGATTGACAACATCGATGATGGCCCGGGTGAGCACGCGGCGCACCCTGACCTCCACCGCCGGGGCGATGACGGTCGCACTCCCCAGATTCTCGAGCGACTGCTGGAGATGGGGGTTGTTGGGGTTAATATTTGAGGCGGCAATCAGCGCCTTCCGTGCCCCCGGGAGGTCGTCCATGGCCACGCGTGCATACGCGATCATTTGCCAGGCCTCCCACAGGAAAGGCGCCTCACCCACAGCCTTGGTGGCAAGAGCATCGGCCGCGGCATAGTCACGCCCGTTGAAGGCGGCAATCGCGGAGTCATAGTAGGCCGTCGCCTCCACCACGCCCGCCTCCACGGCCCGGGCCGGGACGAGCAATGCGAGCATCAGCAAGGGTCCGAGCATTCCGGTTCCGGCAGGACCGCCCTCTCCCCGTGCTCGGATCTCCGGGTCACCGCGACCACTCTGGACGGACAGCGTAGTCAGGACTCCTTGAGCAGTCCGCCGACCCGGGTCAGGACAGTGTCCGGTACTCCCAACGCACGCTTGAGTTTCCAGTCCCGGTCAAAGAGGTTACGTTCCGCCACGATGGACACCAGATCGGATGGGCGGAGGCGGTTCCAGAAGACGAGCGCGTTGGAGGCGAAGGGGAAGTCACTCCCGTGAATCATCCGCCCCACGACCCGGGGATCCCGGAGCATCTCGGGCAGGACCCGCCAGCGGAACATCGAGGCCAGGACCGCGGTGTCGCAGTACAGGTTGGGGTACGGGCCGATGAGATCCCGGAAGTGGGGGAAATAGTCCTCCCGGTCAAAGAACGCCCGGGTTCCGGCGTGGGCGGCCACCACCATCCCCCCCTCGTCCAGCGCGGGCCGTAACCGGGCGGGATCCGCCCAATCATTGCCGACGATATCGGCCGCGTGCTCGGTCCCCGTATGGACCATGAGGACCAGGTGACGCTTGGCGCACCGTCGGTAGAATGCCCGGTACCGCCGGTCGCCCGGGTCCACCGCCATCGTGGGCGGATGGACTTTGACCGCCCGTGCCCCCAATGCCGCGCACCGGTCCACCTCATCCAGCGCGTCCCGCCGCTTCGGGTTAATCGAGGCACAGGGGATGAACAGGGCGGGGTGGCGCTTCACCACCCGGAAGAGGTAGTCGTTCGGAACGTAGAGCGAGGTGGTGTGCGCCAGGTCCATCCGACCCCGGTCGTCATACCGGCAGTCCCATGCCTGCAGGAGCGCGCGGGACACCGCGGAGCTCCGGAGCTGGTGCACGAGGAAAGCCAGGTACTCGTCATCCACGACCCCGCCCGGCCGGTGCCCGATCATGGTCATGAAGTACCGGTAATTCCAGTGCGTCCTTTGTTTGGCGGAAATCACGCATCCGGTCCCGCCGTCGCCCACGCCGAGGAGGTGGGTATGAAAATCCACCATGCGGGCCGGGGGTCCCGCCGCCTGTGGCGCCCCATCGGCCTGCGCACGGCCCGCCACCAGATCCAGCCCGACGGCACCCGCCGACAGGAGGAATTGGCGCCGCGACATCCTCATGTCCGGGCTCGCCTCCAGCGCAGGAAGACATTCACGGTCAGCGTCTGCAGACTGCAGGCCATTAAGACCGCAACCGCCATGAACCGGACCAATCCGTACCCGCCCGGCCACCGCCCCCAGCAGGCCGCCGTCACCACAACTGCCACGGTCGAGGGCAGACCGGCGGTAAGCAACCAGAGCGCGGCCGGAAGGCCCCACGCCATCGGCAAACCGAAATCCGCCCCCATGACGGCTGCCCCTCCGACCAGCAAGGTCATGATGGCCAGCACGATTCCGAAAACCATCGAGCCTCTCATGGATTTCCGATCTTGAGATACCCCTTGTAGAAGGCTTCGCGTACCGTCTCAAGCCCCAGTTCGTGAAACGTCCGTTTCATTACGGTTGCGGGGAAAAGGAACGGCGTCAGCGGAAGTAGCGGGAGGGACATGACGGTCACGATCTTTTC
>JAHFSL010000582.1 GCA_023265785.1 Candidatus Coatesiibacteriota bacterium
GAACCAGAGCGCCTCCGGCCCCCCGTGCGGGTCGGGCGTGAAGGCGACCTCCGCCACGCCGTCCCGGTCGCCCACCGACAGCCCGCAGGCGTTGCCGCCGGGAAAGTTCGTCTCCACCCGCAGGGCCATGACGTCATTATGCACGGCACCGCGGCCTCGCGGTACAGCCACCGTGGTAGATTGTTGGCCATGTTGCGGTGGCGTCATGGCGCGGCCTTCGTCCTGCTGGCCGGCACAGCCTCCCACCTGCTCTTTTCCTGGATGGGATTCAATCCCACCGACGAGGGATTTACCCTGGCCGCCACCCGACGCCTGCTGGACGGCGAAATTCCCCACCGCGATTTCATCTCCATCCGGCCGGCCGGCCCCTATCTGACCTACCTGCCGGTGATGATATTCGGTGGCGACTACGTCATATGGCTTTCGCGCTGGGTGGCCTGGCTCCAATTGGCGCTGGTCGGCTGGTGCTGGGTGGCGGCATTTGACCGCTGGCTGGTGCTCACCCTCAACCCGACCCGGGCGGCCGCGGTCGCGTTCACGGCCTTCGCGATGTCGGCGCACGACTACCCCGTCATGGCCTGGCATTCCCTGGACGCCATGGCGGCGACGGCGGCGGGCGTGGCCCTGGTTTCCACCCGCCGCCGCCGGGCCGCAACCCTGGGCTACGCCGCGCTCGGGGCCGCCTGCCTCTCCCGCCAGAACTACCTGCCTATGGCGCCCGCCATGCTCCTGCTGACCGGCGACTGGCGATCCCCACGGTGCATGGCCGCCGCCGCCGCGCCGGTCACGATCATGGCGGCCGTCCTGGCCGCGGCCGGCGCCCTGCCGGATGCAATGTCCCAACTGCTCGCCAAGCACGACCTCCGGACGGTCGGCATCATCCACTATCTGGACGATAACGCGCTCCCGTGGACCCTCAACGCCGGCTACTGGGGCATGGCCCTGCTGTTCGGCGATGTCCGGGCGGGGCGGACGACCGACGCGGCGCGAACCGGCCGGCTGTTCGGGCTCCTGCTCCTTGCGGGTCTCTCCTACTGGGCCGCCTTTGAACTGCGGACCGAATCGTACCCGCACCTCCCCTCGTTCGCGCTGTTTGGCGCCGTCGCCGGCGCGTGCCTGAACCAGCTCGACGGACTGGCCGCCCGACCCCACGCCGTCCTGACCGGGGCCGTCCTGTACGCCTTCACCGTGGCCATGCTGGCCGGACTGCGCGATCCCCTCGGCGCGGCCGCTCTGGCCGCGGCGCTTCTCGCCGCGCGCGTCCTCCTGGCCGCCCGCATTCCGCCCGCACCGCGCGACGGGACGCCGCCGGAGCGTGGCAACCGGTCGCGCGTCGCCCGGACTGGCCTGCTGGCCGTGGCGGGAGGATGGTGCGCCTCGATCTCGGTGGGATACAACTCCCCCGCCCTCATGGCGGGACCGCTGGCCGTCCTCCTCCTGGCCTGGCCATTCGCCGCCACCCGTTGGTCCTCATCCCTCCGGTGGATGCGCGGCACGGTGGTGGCGCTCGCCGGACTGCAGGCCGCGACCGCGGGGATCGCATTCGGGCTGACCCGGTGCCGGAATATCTACCGCGACCGGCCCGCATGGCAGCTCACCGCCCCCCTTGGCGGGATCCTTCCCGGGGGCCGGCTCCTGCGGACCAATCCGGCGACGGCAGCCTATCTCGCGGACCTGGCCGCGCTCGTCGCGCGGCTGGGCCCGACGCCCTACGCCATCGTGCCCGATACCGCGGCGCACTGGGTCCGCTCCGCACGGCGAAATCCGCTCCCCATCGACTGGGCGGAGGGCTTCACGCTCATGTCGCCCGACCTGTTCGGCCGCGTGGCCCGGGCGCTGGATGCCACACCCGGGCTGATGATCCTGGTCCCCAAGGTCAGCGTGGAGGAACTGGCGTCCGGGTACTACCATGTCCCGGACGACCAGTTTCACATGATGGCGGCGTGGGTCCGGAGCCGGTACCGCCGAGCCGGCGGCTCAAGCTTCTTCGAGGTCTACCGGAATACGCGGAAGTAAGACTCAAAAAACTTCTTCGCCTCCACGGACTTCGCCACCCGGTGCGGGCCGGCACCCGGGACCAGGGTCAGCGCCCCGCCGCCCGTCGCCCCGGCCTCAGGGCCGGGATCGCCGGTGACGGTCCCCGCCTCCCACCCGCAGACCTCCGGCTCGAAGATCGTCACCGCGGCCAGCGGATCGTGGAAGGTCATGAGTTGGTTTTTCCCGAACCACACCTCGGCCAGCAGGCGGACCTCGTCGAGCG
>JAHFSL010000140.1 GCA_023265785.1 Candidatus Coatesiibacteriota bacterium
ATACACCCATGTTCAACACCGTTGATGAGGCCCTCGCCGACATCGCCGCCGGGCGCCAGGTGGTGGTGGTGGACGACGAGGACCGGGAGAACGAGGGCGATCTCGTCATGGCCGCCGAAAAGGCGACGCCCGAGGCGGTGAATTTCATGATGCGGGAGGGTCGTGGCCTGATCTGCGTGGCCGTGACGCAAGGCCGCGCCGACTCGATGAAGCTGGAGGCGCAGGCGCAGTCCAATACCTCCCGTCACGGCACCGCGTTCCTGGTCTCCGTGGACGCGGCCACGACCTCGACAGGCGTCTCGGCGCATGACCGGACGCTGACCATCCGCACGCTGGCCGACCCCCGGGCGCGCCCGGATGATCTCCTGCGGCCGGGGCATGTCTTCCCGATTGACGCCGCGGACGGCGGCGTCCTCCGGCGCGCGGGCCACACCGAGGCGACCGTGGACCTGGCCCGCATGGCGGGCCTTGAGCCGGTCGGGGTCCTGTGCGAGATTGTCGCCGAGGATGGGACCATGGCGCGCCTGCCGCGCTTGATGGAATTCGCCGCGGGCCATGGGCTCAAGATCATCTCCATCGCGGACCTGATCCGGTACCGGCGACGCCGTGAGCGGCTCGTGGAGCGGGTGACGGAGATCGAATTCCCCACCCGATTCGGCGAATTCAAATTGCATCTCTATCGCAACCTGCTCGACGGCACGCATCATGTCGCCCTGGTCAAGGGCGTCATGGATCCGGAGGTGCCGGCATTGGTCCGGATGCACTCAGAGTGCCTGACCGGCGATCTGTTCCATTCCCTGCGGTGTGAATGCGGGGAACAGCTTGAAGGCGCCCTGGGGCAGATCGAGGCGGCGGGGCGTGGCGTGGTGTGTTACATGCGCCGGCACGAGGGGCGGGGCATCGGGCTGGCCAACAAGCTCCGGGCGTACGCCCTGCAGGAAAAGGGCCTGGACACGGTGGAGGCCAACCGGGCGCTGGGGTTTCCCGCGGATATCAGGGACTACGGTGACGGGGCGCAGATGTTGCGCGACCTGGGGGTCCGCCGCCTCCGTCTGCTGACCAACAACCCCAAGAAGGTCATCGGGCTCGAGGGGTACGGGCTGGAAATCGTCGAGCGGATCCCCATCGAGGTGGCCGCCAATCCCCGCAACGAGCGGTACCTCCAAACCAAGCGGGACAAGCTGGGGCATCTCTTCAGGTCCCTGCCCTGACCGTGGCGCGCACCTCCCGGCGCTACCTCGTGGTGGTGGCCCGGTTTAACCGCTGGATTACCGTCCGCCTGCTGGCGGGCGCCCGGGCTGAATTTCGCCGCCGCGGCATCGCGCCCCGGCAGGTGGAGGTGGTGTGGGTTCCGGGGTCCTTTGAACTGCCGGCGGCGGCGCGCGCGGGGGCGGTTTCTGGCCGGTTCGCCGCCATCGCCTGCCTCGGCGCCATCCTCAAGGGGGAGACGTCCCATGACGTTCACATCGCCTCCGCCTGCGCCGCGGGCATCGGGCGGGTGGCGACGGATACCGGGATCCCCGTGACCTTTGGGGTGATCACGGCGGACACTGAAGCCCAGGCCGAGGCCCGCGCCCGTACGGGTCGCGGGAGGAACCTGGGGCGGGCCGCGGCGGCCGCCGCCGTCGGGATGGCCGCGGTGTGCGCGCGGCTCCGGAGCGCCGCATAGGTGGGCGTGCCGGATCAGGGGGGGGCCGGTGGCCGGCGCAAGGGCCGCGAGTTGGCCATGAAGCTGGTCTACCAGGTCGGGGTCAGCCCCCGGCCGCTGGCCGAGGCCTGCGCGGGGTTCGAGGAATTCGCGGCCGCAGCGCCCGCGGCCCGGGATTTTGCCCTCGAGCTCGCCCGCGGGGTCGAGGCGCGCCGCTCCGAGGTGGACGCGGCCTTGCTGGCGGCCCTCAAGGATTGGACGCTGGAGCGGCTGTCCGCCATTGACGGCGCCCTCCTGCGGGTGGCGACGTTTGAACTGCTCTTCCGCGAGGATATTCCCGCCCGGGCCACCCTGGACGAGGCCATCGAACTGTCGCGCGAGTACTCGGCCGGAGAATCCGCCGGGTTCCTGAACGGGGTGCTCGACGCGGTGGCCCGCACCGGCGCCCCCCACAAACTCTAGCGCCCGCCGGCTCCCTCGACTGGGTTTTCGAGGACTCCGATCCGCTCCACTTCGAGCCGGAGGTGGTCACCGGCCTGGAGGAACACCTGGGGGTTCTGAAACATGCCAACGCCATGGGGCGTTCCCGTCGCGACAAGATCGCCGGGCAGGAGGGTAATCCCCTCGGAAATGAACGACAGGAGCGTGGCGACGGGGAAGATCATCTCCCGGGTGGAGGACTCCTGCCAGGTCCGCCCGGAGCATGCGCTGGTGAGGCGCAGGGCCTGGGGATCCGGAATCTCATCGCGGGTCACCACGGCGGGCCCCAGCGGGCAAAAGGTGTCCAGGGACTTGCCCCGGACCCACTGCTTGTCCCCGAACTGCAGGTCCCGGGCGGACACATCGTTGATGATGGTGTAGCCGAACACATGGTCGAGCGCCCGCGCGGCCGGGACGCCGGACATCCGGGTTCCGATGATGACACCCAACTCGACCTCCAGGTCAGCCTGCGCGGTGAGGCCAGGCGCCCAGCGGATGGCCTCTCCGGGACCGATGATGGCAGTCGGCGCCTTGGAGAACAGGATGGGGACCCTGGGCACCTCGGCCTTCTGCTCCCGGATATGGTCGAGGTAGTTCTGGCCGACGCACAGGATCTTGGAGGGCGCGACCACGGGTGCCAGGATCCGCACCGCCGAGATCGGATGCACCCCGGGGTCGCCCGCCCGGGCCGCCGCGACGATGCGCCGGGCGTTGTGCAGGCCGACCGGGCCGGATCGCACCAGCCCGTTCAGGTCGGGGTCGAACATGGCTTCCAGGGCCGGGTCCTGCCCGCTGTCGCCACCGATCCGGCCCCGGGCCGCGGCCAGCAGGTCCACCGCGAGGTTGCCCGCCTCCGCGCCGAGTCGCGGGATCCCTCCCGCCTCGAACCGGATGAACCGCACGGGCGGCGGGTCCTAGCGCGCGAACATGCCGGGCTGGGGCCGGCCGTCGGTATGGAGAAGCTTGCCCTCCTCCCAGAGGCGGACGAAGATGTCGACCAGTCGCGGGTCGAACTGGGCGCCACCGTTCCGGCGCATCTCCTGCGTGGCGATCTCGGGGCGCATGGCACGCCGGTAGGGGCGGTCGGAGGTCATGGCGTCAAAGGAGTCGGCAATGGTGAAGATCCTGGCGAGGATCGGGATCTCCTCCCCCTTGAGCCCGTTGGGATATCCGCGGCCGTCGAAGCGTTCCTGGTGGTGGAGCACGACGGGCAGGGCGTTCTGGAGGAAGTCCAGGTTGCGCAGGACGTTGTACCCGATGGTCGGGTGCTGGCGCATGACGGCCCACTCCTCCTCCGTCAGCGGCCCGGTCTTCTTGAGGATCGCGTCGGCGATCCCGACCTTGCCGATGTCATGGAGGAGGGCGCCATATTCGAGGTCGGTCAACTCCTGCGCCGTGAGCCCCGCGGCCCGCCCCAATTCCAGGGCGTACCGCACCCCGCGGAGGGAATGGGATTCCGTGGTCCGGTCCTTGGTTTCCAGCAGGGCGGCCATGGCGCTCAGGGTGGACACATAGGACTGCTTGAGCCGGTGCAGAACCACATTGAAGGCGTCCGCGATCGTGCTCGCCTCGTCGCTCGTCCGGATTTCCAGGCCACCGTGCACCTCGCCGCGCTCGATGGCGCGGGCATAGGAAGCCACCGAGCGGAGGGACCGGGTCAGCTGGGCGATCAGGACGCTGGTCACCAGGGTGGCGAGAACCAGGGCCAGGACGATCCAGGAGACGTCCTGGCGGATCTGGGCGAGGAGGAACGCGGGGAAGGTGGGAGCGCCGACCGCGAGGCGGATGATGGCCAGGGCGCGCTTCGAGGTGGCCGTGGTTTCCAGGCGCTGCGCGCGGACGATCGCGAGGCCGCCGGGGACGGGCACGCGTTGGACAATGACGGCGTCCGCCTTGAGGATCCTCTCCGCATCGGCTTCGGGCAGGGCCGGCAGGTCGTGGCCGTGCCGGTACAGAATGCGGCCGCCGGGAGAGACCAACGACCAGTGGGTGAGGGAGGGCACGAACCGTTTGAGCAGGTCCCGGGCGTCATTCAGGGCGGCGGTCCGCTCGGTACCCGAGGCGGCGAGGGCGCGGCGCAAGTCGCGCTCGAGGAGAACCGGTGCGACGGCCCCCCCGACAACCTCAAGCCGGTCATCATCATTGGCCAGCACCTGGGCGTAGTGGCGATAGGTGGCCAGGGTGCCCGCGAACGTGACGCACAGCGTGACGACGAGGCCGGTGACGCCGATCAGCCGCGGCGTCATGCCCCGGATGACGTTGGCCGGCGCCATCATCATCGGACGGGTGAGCCGGCGAGCGCGGCCTTGAGCCGCATGATGGAGGGGATGGGGTGGGGATCGGTCCCGCGCGCCAGGGCGGCGTAATAGGCGGCATGATCCCCGAGTGCGACGAGGGAATAGAGCCGCGCCAGGAAGGAGGCGCCATGGGCGCGCAGGCGGATCAGGGCCCCCGTACGGGGCCGGATCAGCCGGACGGTGATGTCCCACCGCAGCCGGATGCGCGCATGGTCACGCGGATCCTCAAAGGTCACCACGGCGCGTCGCCCCGCCGGCACGGCAGACAAGCCTTCCCACCCCACGACCTCATTATGGTCCAGCTCGGGGAGGGAGGCAACGGAGGCGAGCATTTTCGCGTTTTCGCCGAGCTGGCACCGGAATCGCACGGCCGCCGCGTCCGTGCGATCCTGGCTGCCGTACAGCGCGGGCGAACGGAATGCCACGGCCAGCGCGAGCCGTTTGGCGGGGTTCCGGCCGGCGGGGATGCCGGGAGCATACCGGCGGGCATTGGCTTCGCAGGCGGTCACCGTCTCCCGCAGGGCGGCCAGCGGCGACGGCGCGGCGCCCACCCGCCAGAGCAGGACGGGCAGGGGGCCACCCAAGTAGCCGAGTGCCATTCGGGGCGGCAGGCCCGAGGGGACGCCCAGCCAGGGCATCCCCTCACGCCGTGCGGCACGGGCCAGGGCACCGCCCGAACCGATGGCGATGCGCGGCATGCCACGCCGGGCGGCCTCGCGCCAGATGGCGAGCGTCTCCTCCGTGTCGCCCGAATAGCTGGACGCGATCAGGAGGTCGTGGCGACCGAGGTCGCGGGGAAGGCGGTAGTCCCGGATGACGCGGACCGGGGCCCCCCCGGCGTCGAGTGACCACGCCCGGGCCAGGTCGGCACCCGCGGCCGAGCCGCCCAGCCCTGCGATGGCCACGCCGACCGGGGGCCGGGCGCGCCGCAAGGGAAGGGCCCGGGCGAGGCGGATGCCGCTGGCCAGGTGCATCGGGAATTCCCGCAGGAGGCGGGCGAGGCCCGACCCATCCAGCCGGGCCCGGCGGCGCGGATCGTCGAGCCCGAAGCGGGTCAGACCGGGACGCCCTCCCGGCGGGTCATTTCGCGGAAGGAGGCCGTCAGTCGGCGGGTCACGGGACCGGGCGTGCCCGGCCCGATGGGCCGGGTGTCCACCTTCACGACGGGGATGATTTCGGCGGCGGTCCCGGTCAGGAAGCACTCCTCGGCGGTGTAGATTTCGTATGGCGTGAAGGATTCCTCGGCGTGCGGGATGGCCAGCGATCGCGCCAGGTCCAGCACGGTGTCGCGGGTAATGCCCTCCAGTCCCCCGTCGGCGATGGGCGGCGTGAGCAGGCGTCCGCGCCGCACGATGAACACGTTGTCGCCGGTGCACTCGGCCACCCGGCCTTCCAGGTTGAGCATGATGGCTTCGGGCACACCCAGCGTATTGGCTTCAATCTTGGCCAGGATGTTGTTGAGGTAGTTCAACGACTTGATCCGCGGATCCACCGCCACGGCGGGAATGCGGCGCGTGCTCACGGTGGCCACGGCCAGTCCGCGCTCGTACAGCTCGGCGGCATAGAGGGTGATCGTGTCGGCGATGATGAACACCGTCGCGGTTGGGCACTTGCGGGGGTCCAGCCCCAGGTCACCCGTGCCGCGGGTCACCACCAGCCGGATATAGGCGTCGCGCAGGCCATTGGCCCGCAGGGTGTCGAGGACGGCGGCCTGCAGGGCGTCCCGTGCGAGCGGGATTTCGAGCATGATGGCGCGCGCGGAATTCCACAGGCGGGCCAGATGTTCTCCCAGCTTGAACACCCGGCCATCGTAGGCGCGGATGCCCTCGAACACGCCGTCACCGTAGAGCAGACCGTGGTCGAACACCGAGACCACCGCCTGCTCCTTTGCCACCAGCGAACCGTTCAGCCAGATCTTCATGACACTATTTCGCCTCCCGACAGTTGTAGCACGCGGTCCGCCCGGGCCACCAGATCGGGGTTGTGGGTCGCGACCAGCAGGGCGGAGCGGCCGCCACGGACGATCCCCGCCATCAGATCCATGAGCGCGCCGGCCGCCTCGCGGTCGAGGTTGCCGGTGGGCTCGTCCGCCAGCAGGAGCGCGGGCTCATTCATCAGGGCGCGGGCCACGGCCGCCCGCTGGGCTTCACCACCGGACATCTGGCCCGGCCGGTGGTTCGCGCGGTCGGCGATCCCGACCGCCGCCAGCAGGTCGCGCGCCCGGGCGAGGATGACGGCCTGCGCCACGGGCTTCCAGCCCTCCCGGTCGGCGATGAGGCCGGGAAGCGCGACGTTTTCTAGCGCCGTCAGTT
>JAHFSL010000583.1 GCA_023265785.1 Candidatus Coatesiibacteriota bacterium
CAGGACCGCACCGCTTCCAGCCGGACCCGTTGCATCAGCGGACTGCCACCGTCGGGCTTGTCCCACGCCACGATCCGGCCCTCGTCCTGGATGTAGACTTCCGGATAGTCGTGGACATCGATGACATCCACGAGGAGGCGGCCCGTTTTCTTCTTGTACGCCGCCAACTGGCGGATGTACCAGTGCAGGAAGAAATCCGCGCCGTGGGCCTTGGAATCGGGGGCCGGTTCGTAGCCCTTGGCCGTCTTGTCGGCGGCGGAATACTTGATGCCCAGCCAGCCCCACTCGACGGGACCCCAGACCTGGGCGGTGGGATCGGCATCCTTGATCGCCGTCGCGTAGTCCACGGTCCTCTGCCAGGCCTCGTCGTAGGTGACGGGCGCGGGGTGGACATCGCGGTGGGTGCTGTTCCACAGGCCCGGCTCGTTGTCGAGGGCGTACGCCCGGCGCACGGCCCCGTCGGCGGGGCCATAACGCGCCTTGAGGTCGGCGACGAACTCACCGATGAACGCGGGCGGGGCGGGCACGCCGGCGTCGGTGGGGTCATTGCGAATGAACGGGGTGCCGTCGGGCCGCTCCCCGTTTCCCCAGTCGGGGTGCTGTTTGTCGGTCTTCTTCTGTGGTCCGTACTTTGAAACCGAAAACGAAGAGGAATGGTTGTCCCTGGCCACCCACCCGATGGTGGGAACGGTCATGAGCGTTTCGATACCCAGGGCCGCGTTTCGCTTCAGGGCCTCGTGGTACCAGGCCTGGTCGGGGGTGGGAACTTCCTTGCCGCCGTTGGCGAAGAACCAATCGGACCCCGCGGCATCACACCCATTCTTCCAATTGAATCGAGAGGCGCGATTGCCGCCCCATCGTTCGAGGGCGATCCGGGCGTCCTGCCGGAGTTCGTTGTTGGCCGAACTGACCCCGAAGATCAGCGGAGAGATCGCGGGGCCGGGCTTGTCGAGCATGAGCGTGGCGATGATCAGGGCCTCTTTCATGGACGCGGCTCCAGGATGCGGAGGAGGGCGGCGAGGTCGGGGGATGCCATGAACAAATCCCGCCCGGCCGCCGTCAGGTCGTGCATGTCCTGTTCCGTCAGGTGCTCGCGGGTGGAGACCGCGAGCAGGCGGTCGCGCCGGGAACGGTCCGCGAGATCCGCAAGGTTCACCTCAATGACATGGCCGTCTTCCTGGCCTTGGCTGGACTCGCGGAGTCCCTCGGCCAGCAGGCGCAGGTGCGCGAGCGTGGTGGCGCCGGCCAGCGGACCTCCGGCGTCCTCACGCGTCCCGTACAGCCGGAAACAAACCGGGGGCGACTGGCCGTCGTCAATGTTGCGGCGGGGCTCGTCCTGGGCGTTGACGACGACCACGACGAGATGCGTGATGGGAGTTCCCTCGACGGTCCGGATGGTGTCGGCATATTCGGTGCCCGCCAGCGGGGCCAGGAAGGAGTCCACAATCGGCTGGAGGCCGAGCGGGTCCGCCGCACCGCCATCGGCAAGGTGGACGAACGGGTGGTGCTTCGCGTCCATCCGGGCCTCGGCGGCCCGGGCCATCTGGAATTCCCGGCGGCCATCCCGCCGTCGCTCCAGGGCGGGGTCGAGCCAGGCCGGCCGTTGCTTGCATGGAGGCGTAAAATTGGCGAGGGGCACCACGGCGTTCGGCGCGGGGAAGCCGGATGAGGCGGCCACGGCCCGCCCGATCGGGTAGCTCGAGAGTTCGGAGCCCAGCCCGTCGAACGAGGCCTGGTTGAACCCGAACCAGCCGCCCTGCGTTACATCGGTGGCGTTCAGAAGCAGGAAGGGCTTGCGTCCGTTGGTGAGGTCGGCAAAGGTTCGGCCCTCGAACAGGATCCGGGCGTAGAACCGCGCCTCCACGGTGGCCCGGGACCACCGGCCGGACCGCATCATCTCCCAGAGGTAGCCCGGGTAGATCCAGTGCCAGGCGAGCGTGTACTCGAGGTCGAAGGCCAGGAGGCGGTCGTCGAAGTCCCTGAAGATCCGGTCGCGGAAGAGCGCATAGTACGCCGCGGTGAAGGCACCCCCGGACACGGCGGACAGGACATCCGTCTCCTGGAGCAGGGTGCGTGTTTCGTGCTCCCAGAACACCGTGGTGGACTGCAGGCCGCGGAGCACCCCGTAGGCCAGGGCTGCGGCAAGCGTCCCGGCTCCCGCCATGGCCACGACCACCATCAGGGAATCGCTGTTCCGCTCCCCGCTCAATTGCTCGTAGGTGTAGGGGCGGGGGTCGCGGCAGGCGGTGCCGGGACGGT
>JAHFSL010000584.1 GCA_023265785.1 Candidatus Coatesiibacteriota bacterium
GCCTCAAATACAAGGATGCGGCGACAGTCCTGGCCAACGGGGGCGTGGTGGACACCGACCGGGTGACCTGGATCTTTGCCTGCCGGACGGAGTGGCCGCAGCTCGATTTCAAGGTGCTCGCGGTGGATGTGGATGACGGCACCAACCCGTGTTCCGGGGGCGCGGGCGCGGAAGGCAGCGGGCTGGATTGCAGCAACACGCCGACCTACGAGGTGAACCCGTACCCGGCCAATGTCTCCTGCACCTCCATCCTCCAGAGCGAGTTCGGCGGGAACATCTGCATCCTGCCGCCGTTTACCTCCACCTCCTTCCTCACGGTGATGAATCCGGGTGGCCGCCCCCCGTTGACCGCGTGGATCGGGGACACCCTGGTGGTGCATACGTCCTATACCAACGCCGGGTCGGCCAAGATCGTTGCCGTCGGCGAGGCGTGCAATGTCCCCACCGCCACCGGGGGCATTGCACTCAATCCGCTCATGGCGGCCGGGAGTTGCTCGGCGTCCTATGAGCCCTGGACCCCCGCCCTGCCCCTCACGGTCAATTCCGGGGACATTGGGGAGGTCCTCTGGACGTACTCCGTGGCCGGCGGGTGCGGGGTGTCCGGTACCGCCAAATTCAACACGACGTTCAAGGGGGGCGTCTCCCGGACCGAGACCTTTGCGATCACCCCCGCACCGCTGGCGATCACGGCCACGGTCTGGGTGGACCCCGATGGGCCGGGCGCGGCGTTCGCTCCCGTCCCGTTGGGGGAGACCGCACCGGGAACCGCCGGGCCGTATTATTTCATGGGGCAGGAGACCCTGATCGTCACGTTCACCTACTCCAACACCGGTACGATATATCCCGTGGACATCGCGCCATTGGAATCCCACACGTTCACGCCCGACATCCTGACCATCGCCGGGCCGAACCCGGCCGGCACGCTGGTCCTTGCCCCGGGGGCCAGCGCGACCGTGAGCTGGACGCTGAAAAAGGACACCACCCCGGGGGCCACGTTCGAGACCTGTGTGCCGGGGGTCTACGGCATGGCGGTGACCAGCATCGCCCGGGGGGTCTGTGCCTCCCAGAATATCGAGATCCATGCCGTGCCCTTCGAGCCGTACGGGACGTGCGGGGGCGGCTGTGTGCCCTTCGGGTCCCAGGGGCTCTCGTTCAACGCGCCCGGCTCGGTGGGGATCGGCACCCCGTATTCCATCAATCTCAACGTCCGGAATAACGACTCCCGCCCGTTCGTGTTTGAGGCACCCCCCGGGGCGCTGATGCTGAGCCTCACGACACTGGGAACCGCCACGTGGACGCTGGGTCCCGCGCCGGTGCTCGGGACGAGCACCTGGATGGGCGGGCAAACCCGGACGTTCTCGTGGACGGTGAATCCGCTCACCAAGGGATGCGGCGTGGACACGACCGCCGGGCTCATCTTCAGCTCGGGGGCCGCCGCCTGCATCCCGGCGTGCAGCGAGACGCTGCCGTACTGCGCGGCACCGAATGTCTCTTCCTGCTACGTGGTGCCCGGGCAGCTGGCGATCACCGGGGTCCGGAGCGGGCCCGCGTACTCCTGTGCGGACGGGGCCACCGACATCAAGGTGGAATGGGACATCAAGAATATCAGCGCGATCGGGGATGTTTTCACCGCCACCGGGTACTGCCTGTCCGGCTATGCCGAGGCCAGCCCCAACATCGGGGTCTCTCCCAGCGGGCATCTTCCCAACCCCGATCCGCTCACCCTGACCATCCTTCCCGGCCAGACCATGACCGTGACGTTTTTCATGTCCTCCCAGTGCGGAACCACTTTCCTCGGCTGCTTCTCCTCGCCCGCATACCACTGGGTGGAGGGGTACTTTAACGATGCCGTCGGGAACCTCTCCAATTGCTGCGATTTCGCGGACTACATCTCCCCACCCTCGCCGCCGCTCCAGCAGGTCATCATCACCCAGCCCGCCTATCTGTCCTGCTCGATCTGGACCGACCAGGCGGAATACTCGGTCGGGCAGACGATCCGGGTCTTCTTTTCCCTCAGCAATGACGGTGGTGACGACCTGGTCAATATGATGACCGGCATTTCCTGGCTGGGAACCGGCGGCGCCGCCATCGCCCCCGCGGCCGGAATCTGGCCCCAGCCGAATGTCTGGTTGACAATGACCGGGAACGGCACCTGCCTCAATCCGCCTCCGGCCCCCTACAAGGGGCGGGCCCTGTATGAATGGGACTTTGACGCGGTGGGTGGCGGCCCGACCTCCCAACTCGTCTTCTCCGCCACG
>JAHFSL010000585.1 GCA_023265785.1 Candidatus Coatesiibacteriota bacterium
GTGAGCATGGACCTGCCGTTCAACCAGAAGCGCTACTGTGGTGCCGCCGGGGTCAAACAGACGGTTCTCTCGGACCACAAGTACGGGGAGTTCGGCAAGCTGTACGGCATCCTCGTCAAGGAACTCCGGATGCACGGCCGGGCGGTCTTCGTGATCGGGTCCGACAACAAGATCGTGTACGCGGGATACAACAAGGAAATCGGCGAGGCCCCGAACTTCGACGCCGCGCTGGCGGCGCTCCAGACCGCGAAATAATCCTTCCGGTCGAGCCGACCCGGGCCGGTTGGCTGGCGGCCAGCCGGTCGCTGGTGACCGGGGCCCTCGCGCATGCGGGGAACGGCCGGGGACCCCTCATGGTGCCGGATTCCCCGGCTGCGGGGTACCCGGGCCGGCATGGGGTGGTGCGGTGCTCCGACCGGGTCCGCGATGCGCACACGGAAGGGTTCACCCGGCTCTCCTTCCTGATCGCTGGGCTCGCGCGAGCCGACCCGGAGTTCACCGTCGGCGGGCGCCGGATCGCGGACTGGTTCCGGGAATTTCTGGTCCGCGGCGTGACGGAGTGGGGGACGGACGCCACGTTCGGCCGCCTGGCTGACCCGGCGGAGCCGGGCCAGCCGCTCGTCGAGGCCGCCTTCCTGTGCATGAGCCTGGGGGTGGCGCGTGACGCGCTGTGGGTCCCGCTGGCCGACCGGGAACAGGATGCGGTCGCCGGCTGGCTGGGCGGTCTCAAGGATGCCGTGCCCTTCGCCAATAACTGGCGGTGGTTCACGGTCCTCGTGAACGCGTTCCTCAAGCGTGAGGGCTATCCGCACAACGCCGCGCTCCTGCGTGCCAGCCTGGAGGGGATGCGGCGGGACCATGTGGATGCCGGCTGGTTCCATGATGGCGGGGCACTCGACTTTTACGCCGGCTGGATCAACCAGACACTCCCGCTCTTTTGGGCTGCGCTCGACGGCATGAGCGCGCCCGCCCAGCGCGACGACTTTCTTGCCCGGAATGATGCCTTCCTGGGGACCTATCCGCATGTCTTCTCGCGCGCGGGCCGGATGCCCCGGTGGGGCCGGAGCCTGCCGTACCGGTTCGCCGCCGCCGCGCCGCTGGCGCTGGCCTTCCTGCGGCCGGACCGGCCGGTGCTGGACCCGGGCTTCGCCCGGCGGCTGGCCACCGGGACCCTCAACCAGTTCCTGCCCCACCCGGGCGTCATCATGGACGGGATACCCTCGCTTGGGTTCTACGAGGAAGACGCCTCGCTGGTGGATTCCTATTCCTGCACCGGGTCGCCCCTCTTTGCCTACCAGACCTTTCTTGCCCTCGCCTTGCCGGAAGACTCGGTCTTTTGGACCGCGCCGCTCGCGGAAGGATTCTGGGCCGATCCGCCGGCCCGCGTCGAGTTCGGCCGGACCGGGCTGGCGGTGGAGCATGACCGGGTGACGGGCCGGACCCGGCTGTTCGCCCCGGCGGGCGCGCACCGCGGCGACCCGCGGTACGATGCCCCGTACTTTGAGGCGGACGACCCGGGTGCGGTAGCCTAGACCCATGGCGCGGGGCGAGTACTTCAACTTCAAGACACTCGAGGACCTCGCAGCTCGGGTCACGGCTCTTAAGCTTGGGGGGGCCATCGGGTTCACCGAACCGGCGGGCGGCAGCGCGGCGGCCGCCTGGCCGGCGCTCGCGGCGCCCGTGCAGACCGGGCCGTTCATGCTGGCGAACCGGTTCGTGACCCACCCCATGGAGGGGTGGGATGGGGACCCGGTGACCGGGGCGCCCACGGCGGATCTCTACCGCCGGTGGGAGCGGATGGGGGAAAGCGGTTGCGCGCTGGTCTGGGGAGTCGAGGCGCTCGCCGTGGACTTCCCGTTCCGGGCCAACAAGAACCAGGTCGTCATGGTGGCGGCCAATACGGGCCCCATTGCCGAGGGGATCGCGCGGATGCGGGCGGCGCACCGGCGGGCATTCGGCCCGGGGGCGCGTCTTGTCATCGGGGCCCAGCTCACCTGCTCGGGCCGGTACTCCTACGGCCGGCCCGCGGGGTCGCCCCTGGCACTCGTCTACCACCACCCCGAGCTGGACCGGCGGCTGGGGGCCGGGCCGGACACCCCACTCATGACCGACGCCCAGATGGAGGGCGTCGTGGAGCAGTACGCCGCCGCCGCGCGCGTGGCCCGGGAGGCAGGGTTCGATTTCCTGGATCTCAAGGCCTGCCACCGGTACTGGGTGAACGAGACGCTCGCGGCGAAGACCCGTCCCGGGCCCTACG
>JAHFSL010000586.1 GCA_023265785.1 Candidatus Coatesiibacteriota bacterium
TGTGCACCGGGATCCGGATCGTCCGGGCCTGGTCCGCGATGGCCCGGGTGATGGCCTGACGGATCCACCAGGTGGCATAGGTCGAGAACTTGTAGCCGCGCCAGTACTCGAACTTCTCCGCGGCACGCATGAGGCCGATGTTGCCTTCCTGGATGAGGTCGAGGAACGACAGTCCCCGGTTCGTGTACTTCTTGGCGATGGAGACGACCAGCCGCAGGTTCGCCTCGACGAGCTTCTTGCGGGACTCCAGCGCCTGCCGCTCCCCCTCTTCCAGCTCGCGGACCAGGTGCTCCAGGTCGGTCGCACGCATCTGGGCCTCGGCCTCGAGCTGGCGCAGGGCGCGCGCGGCCTCCACGGCCTCCGCGGCCCGGGTGGCCAGCGCCTCGCCGGACAAGTGCCCGTTGCGCGAGGGGCGGGGCCGCTTGATGGCCTTACCGTTCTGGGCCGCGGCGCGGGCGGCGCCGCGCAGTTCCTCGAGCGTCATCCCGGTCTGGAGTTCCGCATCACCGATCTGCTCGCGGAGTCGGCGGGCGCGGTGCGCCACATCCTTCACCTTGGCGACGAGCCGCGCGCGCTCCTTGGGGCTGATGCGCAGGCGGCGGAGTTCGTCAATGATCTGGCGACGAAGCCGCTCCAGGTCACGGGTCACCTTCGACGCCCCGGCCCGGACCGGCTTCTCCGCGATCATGGTCACTGGTGGTACCCCCTGTGTTTCTTCCAGAGTTCGTAGTGGCGCGCGATCCAGTCCACCGCCGCGCGATTGCCGCCGATGTCCCGGCCGGCTTTCTCACTCTCGAGCCACTTGTGGCGCTCGATTTCGCGGAGGATTTCCTGGACCCGCTTCCGAAAATCTGGCTCGTGATGCTGTATGGACATAGGTCTCCTGCCCCCAAACCGTTGCAAGACTCTAGCGCGGCTGGCGGGGCGGGTCAACCCCTCACGGTTGCCCCACGGGGGCTATTTCAAGGAATTCGACGGTTTCAACCGGTGACTCCGTGAAGACCCAGGGGAGCAGTAGTACCCCCCGTGAAAGGAGCCCGCCAGGGCCGGTGCGGGGATGGTCCTGACCGGCAGTGATAGCGGATGCACGAAGACGACCGTGAAGTCGATTGCGGACCGCGCCCGGACCCGGGGTCGCAGTGCGGGAGGGACCTCCCGATGGTCGGTCAGGGCCGGGGCGAGCAGGATCGCCCCGCCCGCCAGAGGATCATCGGCTTCCGTGAGGACCCGGCCGGCCGCCTGCTCCACATACCATCGCAGGCCCCACGACCCCGTGGTCACCAGCGGGCGCCCCTTGGCAGCGGCCAGTTCCGCGCCCCGGGCGGCCGCCATGCGGGCGCAGGAGGCGAAGACGGCGTCCCCGTGCGCCAGGCTCAACCCGACCGCCGCCGTCCCTGCGATGACCAGTCCCGTCCGCCGTTGCCCCATCGGACCCCGTCCCATCGCCGCCAACCACAGCAGGATGAGCGGCGGCAGGGCGGGGACGAGGAACCGGACCGCAGGGAATGGCGTCCCGATGATCGACGCGACCAGGGACAGCCCCAGCCAGGCCACCAACCAGCGCGCCGGACCGTCAACCAGCCGGGGTCCGTTGGCCGCCATCCAGGCGATCCAGGCCACCGCGGCGGCTCCGAACCAGATTGCGCTGAATCCCCCGGGAACGGGGTTCACCTGTCCGGCGCCCAACCCGTACCCGCCCCAGGCCCCTCCCACTTGCAGAACCTTCATCACGAGGGCGGCGGTCACCAGGCCCATCAGCACCGCACGCCGGCCTGCACGGCCTTCACCCCAGCGGGAGGCCAGTCCCGACACCCAGGCCAGCGGCACGAGGGCGGTGCCCGAGAGGACCGCCACGCCGTAACAGAGTTTGGGCAGGCGGAGGCCCCGGGTCGCACCCCAGTCGAGGAGCCAGTAGAGATGCTCCGGAAGGGTGTTCCCCTCTGCCGCACCGGGTGGCACCACGGGATAGGTGCCCCCCAGCATGGCGGCGGCGGCCGCCAGCACCCATGCCGAACGGTCCCGCACCGGGCGGCACCGGTCGTCCAGCACCAGCAGGACGATCAGTGGGAGGGCCGACTGCTTCATCTGCGCCCCCAGCGCCATCAGGAGGGTGGCAAGGATTCGCGCACGCAGGGTGGCGCCCAAGCGCCACACGGCGAGACCGAGCACGGCGGGACCAAGCGCGGCCAGGTCCGGCATGACACTCGCCGCCGGGACAAGCCAGAGCGGACTGGCCGCCGTCAGCAGAACCGCGGC
>JAHFSL010000587.1 GCA_023265785.1 Candidatus Coatesiibacteriota bacterium
GACCACGTCCGAGGCGCCGGAGGCGACCGCCTCCTCCACGACATGCTGGATGGCGGGCTTGTCGAAGATGGGGAGCATCTCCTTGGGCTGGGCCTTGGTGGCGGGCAGAAATCTCGTCCACAGCCCAGCGGCCGGAATGACCACCTTGCGCAGGTCCCCGGTCATCGCGCTACTTCCCGAACAGCGCGGCACCGGCCACCCCGGCCACCCACACGCCCATGAGCGGCACGGCCAGCATCAGCATCGAGGCCGCATCGGGCGAAGGCGTCACGAGCGCCGCGACCACGAGGCAGGCCATGATGGACACGCGCCAGTGGCGCAGGAGCGTGCCGGCACGCAGGATCCCGGCGCGGGCCAGTCCTGCCGCCACGATGGGAAATTCGCACGCCGCACCGCACCCCAACCCGATCCACAGGAGGAACCCAAAGTAGCGGTCGGCGGTGATCTGGGGCTTGAGGTGCTCCGTGGCAAAGCCCATGAAGAAGGCCATCATGGCGGGAACCAGGAAGCGCAGGGCAAACCACATCCCGAGTGCAAACGCCCCCACCCCGAAGCCGGCCACCAACGCGATCAGGCGCTTCTCGTGCGCCTTGAGCGCCGGCAGGAGGAACGCCGCCGCCTGCCACGCGATGACGGGAGAAGCCAGCACGGCGCCCGCCACCAGGTCCAGCTTGAAGACCACCATGAACCCCTCGGCGGGTCCCAGATAGACGGCGGGAGCGCCCAGTGGTTCCAGCAGGCGGTCCAGCAGGCGCGGCGCCCGCGGCCAGACAGCGGCGCACCCGATCCCCCACGCCGCCAGGGAAATGAGCAGGCGGCGGCGGAGTTCGTCGAGATGTCCCAGCAGGGACATCCGCACGGCGGGAACGGCGGCGGGTCGGGGCGCCAGAAAGGATGTCCGGGGCCGTCAGAACCGGTACCGCAGGCCGATGGAGCCGTAGGGGCCCCAGATCGGGCGGACCGGGGCGACATTGGTGGCACCCGCGGCATTGGTGACAGTGATTTTCGCCGTCCCCCGCGTCTGCCTGTACCCGCCCGAGATGTCCAGGAACCATGGCCCGATCGGCACCTGCCAGCCCAGCTGCCCGTAGCCGCCCCAGGTGGTTCCTGTCCCGGCACCCGTGTACGGGTCGCCGTTGATCTTCTTGAAGACATCCGTGTCAAAACTCACGACGGTGATGCCGCCCCCCAGCAGCCACTTGCCGAACCCGGCGGCCATCCCGATGTCGGCAAAGGTCTGACGGGTCTTCCATTCGGTGAAATTATCTTCCTTGCGCTTGTATCCGCCGGTGAGCGTCTTGTACACCCACGGGACCACCAGCACGACATCCAGCGCCTTGCCGATCCCCTTGGGTTTGCGGGTGAAGTACCACGACCCCATCCCGCCCCCCACGGTCAGGTAGAGCGCGGCCTCGGGGTCGGACTTCGCGAGGTTGAGCCGCCCTTCGACCTTGACACCGCCGCGATCGCTATCCTGAACATAGGGAACCACGCCGACATCCAGCAGGTGCCCACCGGCCTCACCCGCGACTGCCGGATGCCCGGCGAGGGCGGCGAGCACCATCCCCGCGGCCAGCCCGATCATGACACCTTCCGCTTGCGGGTCCGGGCCACGGGCTGGTCATCGCCGGACATGCCCTTCTTGAACTCGTTCACGGCGGAGCCCAGGGCGCGGGCCACCTCCGGGATCCGCCCCGCCCCAAACAAGAGCAAGCCGACCAGCAGAATCATGAGCAGTTCAGGAAAACCAAGGTTGGGCACGATTCAGCCTCCCGCCCCGGAAGCGGCCGGGCCGATCTCCAGGGAATTTTTAGCAATTTCACCTTCGACGGCCACCGGATAGCGCCCGTCAAAGCACGCCAGGCAGAACCCGGCGTTCACGTTCCGGACGGCCTTGAGCAGGCCCTCCAGCGAGATGTACTCCAGGCTGTCCGCCCCAATGTACCGGCGGATTTCCTCCTTGGAGTGCGTGTTCGCCATGAGTTCACCCCGCGTCGGGAAATCGATTCCGTAGTAGCAGGGGTGGCGGTGGGGCGGGGATGAGATCCGGAGATGGATCTCCTTCGCCCCCGCCTCGCGGACCATCTTGACGATCTTCCGCGCCGTTGTGCCGCGCACGAGTGAATCATCCACCAGTACCACCCGTTTGCCCGCGATCGCCGACCGGACCGGGTTGAGTTTGACCTTCACCCCGAAGTCCCGAATCTGCTGGCTGGGCTCGATGAAGGTCCGGCCCACATAGTGGTTTCGGACCA